>JAHOYS010000181.1 GCA_019038815.1 Desulfobacterales bacterium
TGATACACTCTTTATCAATTGCCATCTTGCCACCATGGCTGACAATGGCCTTTCAATTATTAAAAAGGCAGCCCTGGCCGTCACCGGGACAACCATTTCATGGGTCGGTAAAGAAAAAACTCTGCCGGAAAATTTTAAAACCAGATGCCAAAAAATCATTGATTGCAACAATGGCTGGATTCTGCCGGGCTTTGTGGACTGTCATACCCATCTGGTCTGGGGAGGATCAAGATCCAATGAATTTGAAATGAGACTCAATGGCGCAACCTATGAAGAAATTTCAAAAAAAGGCGGCGGCATTTTCTCCACTGTAAAAGCCACCCGAGATGCTTCAAAAAACGAATTGTTCATTCCGGCATCAAAGAGGGTGAATGCCTTGTTAAAACAGGGCATAACAACCCTTGAAATCAAATCCGGTTATGGGCTTAACATTGAAACCGAATTAAAAATTCTTGATGTCATCAGACAATTAGATGAAAATTTTCCCTTACATATAGAAGCCACTTTTTTAGGTGCCCATGCCCTGCCCCCGGAATTTGCCAACAATCCCGACGGCTATATTGATCTTGTAACCCAGACCATGCTGCCAAAGGTAAAAGCCCAGGGATTTGCAACAGCAGTAGATGCATTTTGCGAACACATTGCCTTTACACTTCCCCAGACAGAAAAAGTTTTTAAAACTGCAAAAAATCTCGGGCTCAACATCAAACTTCACGCAGAGCAGTTGTCCGATTCCAACGGTGCTGCCATGGCTTCTAAATTTAACGCCCTGTCCTGCGATCACCTTGAGTATCTGTCCCTGTCAGGAGCAAAAAAAATGGCACAGCATAATGTTGCGGCTGTTCTTTTACCCGGCGCGTTTTATTTTTTAAAGGAAACAAAAAAACCACCCGTGGATATTTTCAGAAATCTTAAGATTCCCATGGCTGTATCAACAGACCTGAACCCCGGCTCCAGCCCGGTTCATTCCATGACACTCATGCTCAATATGGCCTGCATACTGTTTGATCTGACCTGTGAAGAAGCACTGCTTGGAGCCACCATCAATGGTGCAAAAGCGCTTGGTCTTGAACAGTCAAAAGGCAGTATTGAAACAGGCAAAGATGCCGACCTTGCTGTATGGGATATTGATACGCCTGTAGATCTCTGCTATCTTTCCGGATTAACACCCATTAAAACAGTCATGATAAAGGGCAGTATACACCACACCAATCTGCACAAATAATTGATTTTTACGGAGAAACTCCATGACCGGCATACTGACAGTCATCAACTGGACAATTTTAATCGGAACATCTCTTTTCTTTCTTCTCTTAAGCCTGTCATCCTTTAATGAAAAAGAATACAGGGCTGCTGTCATAGCATTGATTTCCTTCATACTGAACGCTCTTTTCTGGGGGTGGTTTATCTATGCTTCACATGCCTTGCAAACCGTGAATATCATAATAGTATCAGGTCTTGGTCTCTTCGCCCTGGTCTCTTTAATGAAATTTTTCCCGAATCAATCCCCTGGGCGGGATCTCTCAAAAGCAGATCAATATGATGAAAGAGATAATATGTTTGCCAGAAACAATATCCAGCATTACCCGGAGCTGATGGGAAAATATTATGCCATGCATCCGGAAAGCGAATCAACAGACAGACAAATCCACCAAAAGCCTGAATTCGGAGAAAAAGAACAGGTCTATCATGATACATATACTGCCCCCTGCTATGAGGCGGCTTTTGAATATCTTGAAAAATCCATTCCTTTGTCTACAGGCGCAGCAGCTAAGCAAAAGATATCTATAGATCCGATACAATTTTGTAAGACTATCACAGACATTTCTAAATTTTACGGTGCCTGTGATGTGGGTTTTTTACAATTGAAATCCCATCATTTTTACAGCCATAAAGGCAGGCACGCCAAGGGATGGGGGGATAAAACCGATCAGACTCATAAAACGGCCATTGTCATAGTAATCCCCATGCGCGTAGAAATGATTAAAAACGGGCCTGCAAGTTGTGTACTCCAGGAATCTGCACAAAAATATGTGGAAGCGGCAAAAATTTCCAATATCCTGGCCGGTTATATCCGGAATTTCGGTTACCGGGCAAGAGCCCATAATGATGGGAATTATGATACTTTATGTGTTCCCATAGCCGTTGAAGCAGGCCTTGGTGAACTGGGCCGTATGGGGATTCTCATGCACAGGGCCCACGGTCCCTGCGTCAGGCTTGCTGTAGTGACAACTGACCTTGAACTGCCGGACTCTGCTACCCCCAAGCCCCTTTATATGGAAGAGTTCTGTAAAATATGCAAAAAATGCGCGGATAATTGCCCCTCAGGTTCCATCACTCATGATAATGAGCCCTGCACCCGTAATTTCAGGCACTGGTCCATACACCAGGAAAAATGCTTTTCTTATTGGAAAACCATCGGGTCAGACTGCGGGTTCTGTATTTCTGTCTGTCCGTATACCAAACCAGACATGCTGATTCACAAGTTTGTCCGGTTTTATATTTCCCGGAACACTCTGAATCAAAAGATTGCGCTTTTTATGGACGATCTGCTTTATGGCAGGCAAAAAAAAATCGCCAAGGCCAACCCTGAAAAAATATTTATTCAAACATGACTTTAACATCAAGGGCGATCCATTCCCCGTCACTGAAAACAATTGGATTGATATCCAGCTGGCTTAATTTATCCCCCAGATCATGGGCAAGCCTTGCTACCTGTGAAATCGTTTGAGCCAACTTTTTTTTATCAAGGCTCATTCCCCTGAAATTATCAAATACAGGAGACAAAACCAGTTCATCAATCATATCTGTAGCTTCATTCACAGAACAGGGTGCCAGCCTGAATGCAGTATCCTTATATATTTCCGTCAGAACCCCGCCTGCCCCAACCATTACTGCATGACCCAGGGCCGGATCTTTGATGATCCCGATAATAAATTCCGGTCCCATATAAGTGCTCTGATTTTCAACAAGAATATTCTCTTTGGGAAACCTGTCCTGCATAAGTTTAAAATTATCCTGAATACACTCCTTGTCATTATTCAGGTGCACGCCTTTAAGTTCTGTTTTATGCAAAATATTTGGAGAACAGACCTTCACTACATAGGGAGGCTTGATGTCATCAATATTAAGTTCATCTTCCGGTCCCAGCCTTTTGCCTTTCGGCACCTTAATTGAATAAAGATTTACCAGTTGTTTGGCATCAAATTCATCGGGATTTTTTTTATCACCAAGACTTTCAAACCAGAGTTTAAGGTTTTTTTTCATTATGCCGTGCCTTCCTGATCAAGCCGCTGTTTTATCTTTGTTCTTTCCACCAGAAAACGAGCAGCCCGGACCGCTCTTCCCACCGAAGGATATGCTGCCACACCGGCATAGTATAAATTTTTAATACTATTGTCTGTGAAGGGGCCATACTTGGTGAATACGATCACTGGTTTGTCTGATTTTTTAATTTTATCAGCAATGATATCTATCAGATTTTCCGAAATTCCCGGGGGTGCAAAAAAGGCAATGCAGATAATAATATCCACACCACCATCTTCGATCAAAGCATCAAGGCTTTGTGAGAACATATTGTCATCAGCGCTTGCAGTGATATCCACAGGATTTTCACAGGCTGTGAAAGGAAAAGTGGCCTCTTTAATCCGGTTTTGGGTGTCTTTGGAAAGCTTTGCCATTTTCAGGGGTGCCCGCATGTCCTTTTTTTCGATAAAATCCGTACACATCACCCCGTAACCACCAGCAGCCGTTAAAACAGCCACCCGGTTTCCAGGAGCACCCGACAGCATGGAAAGAACCTTGGTGGCATCACAAAACTCTTCATCGTCATAAACCCGCTGAATCCCGAATTGCTTTAATGCCCCGCTGATAACGTTATCAGAGCCGGCAAGTTTTCCTGTATGGGAACTGACTGCCGAGGCTGCTGTATGAGTCCTGCCGGCTTTCAAAACAATCACGGGTTTATCTTTTGCAGCATGTTTTGCAGCTGTTAAAAATTGTCTGCCCTTTTCAATATTTTCAAGGTAAAACCCCAGGCAATTTGTCTTCTCATCCAGGGCAAAATGTTGGAGAAAATCAATTTCATCAAGATCACACTTGTTCCCTAACCCCACAAAGGCTCGCATGCCATAGCCGGTATTGGATGCATACCCAAGAGCTTCAACACCGACCGAGCCACTTTGAACAATACAGGCCACCCTGCCTTTTCTGTCAAGAGCCTTATCCCCATGTTCAACAAAAATGGTATCGATATTTTCGTCCGGCAAAAATATCCCCAAAGAATTGGGGCCAAGGATATTAACATTATTATCTTTTGCAAGATTTGTTAATTTTTCTTCAAGCTCCCTGCCCTCTGCGCCCACCTCACCAAACCCACCGGCAACTATGATATAATTTGGGATTCCCTTTTTAATACAGTTTTCCACAGATTCTACTGCGGCTGCCGCAGAAATGGTAATAATGGCAAGATCAATGTCTTTTGGCAGAGACTGGATATCCGGGCTGACTTTATAGCCTTCAATGGCTGTTTCTTTAGGGTTTACCGGAAACAATCGCCTCCTGGAATCCAGAAGCCTTCTGAAAATAATGCCTCCGACTTTATTTTTAGAATTTGATGCGCCGATCACGGCTATTTTTTCAGGATCTAAAAATTTTTTCAATGACACGATTTTATCCATATGTTTTGCTAATCTTCAATTTCAATTTTCATCCAGCATTTCACGTATTTTTCCGGCAAGATCCTTCATCACAACCGGCTTCAATACAAAGCCCTTAATATTCAGTGATGCAATTTTTTCTTCAGTCATCTTTTCACTGAACCCTGTACAAATCAATATGGGAATATCGGGGCGTATTTTGATCAGTTCAGCCGATAATTTATCTCCGGACATATTCGGCATTCCCATATCAGTAATAACCATATCAAATTTATCAGAATTGGCACGAAAAACTTCAAGGGCATCAATGCTGCTGTTTAACGAGGTAACATGATACCCCAGGCGCTCTAATATCTGTTGCAGCATTTTTGCAATTAATATTTCATCATCCACAAGAAGAATCCGTTCAGTTCCACCCTGCATCAGTTTTGCCACCTGTGGTTTTTGTTCTTCTAAAGAGCTCTTGATCACAGGCAGGTAAACATTGAACTTTGTGCTTTTACCAGGTTCACTGTAGACATGGATAGCCCCCCCCGCACTGTTAACAATGCCGTGGACAACTGAAAGCCCCATACCCGTGCCCTTGCCTGTTCCCTTGGTAGTAAAAAATGGATCAAAGATTTTTTCCGTCACATTTTTATCCATGCCTGTACCTGTATCTGCTATAATAAGGCAGGCATAAACTCCAGGTGTCATATCAGGAGTTATTACTTCATCGTCCCTTAGATTGACTTCTTTGAGACTTACTTTCAACTCCCCTCCGGTATCCTCCATGGCATGATAGGCATTGGTTGCAAGGTTCATTACAATTTGATGAATCTGGGTTGGATCAGCTTTGATTGTACCACAGTCAGATCTGATATCCTGTTTTATATCAATTGTTGTGGGGATTGTGGACCTGATAAGTTTTAATGCTTCCTTGATAACAGGTTGCATTTCCATCAGGATTAATTCGTTAGTATCCTGGCTGGCAAAGGTGAGGATCTGTCTTACCAGGTCCCTGGCTCTCAAGGCACTGGTATAAATTTTATTCAAACTATCTCGAGATGGACTGTCTTCAGGAATATCAGCTAATAACATATCTGCATGACCTAAAATGGGGAATAGAACGTTGTTGAAATCATGTGCAATGCCGCCTGCAAGGGTGCCGATTGATTCCATTCTTTGGGCCTGCCTAAGTTGGGCTTCCGTACTCTTACGCTCAGTAATATTCTGAAAAGTTTCTATAGCGCCCATGATATTTCCATCGTGATCCCTTAACGGCGATGCGGTGAAAAAAATCCATTTGCCTTTTTCTCCAAAATTAGGAAAAAATTGTTCAGCCTCATACGCCCCTTCAACCAGAATAGACTTTTGATGTTTTCTCTTGTAATATCTGTCAATAACTTCACCCGGTACTCCATCCACTATAAAATCAGCTAAAACCGGTCTTTCTTTATCATAATAGATCAGCCATTGTTTTTTTGTGGCCACCATTGTCGCTTCAGAAAGACCTGTCAATTTCTCACAGGCATTGTTCCAGTGTGTGATGGTATGGTTGTTATCAATGATAAAAGTTGGGGTTGAATTACCTTGAATGGCTTGTGAAAGTTTCTCTTCACTTTTTATCAAAGAGCCTTCTGTCTGCTTGCGCTCTTCTATCTCACGTCTGAGTTGTGCGTTTGAACTGGTTAACTCGGCAGTTCTTTTCAGAACTGAATCTTCGAGCACCTTTTTTTGCCTGCGCAAAACATCTTCTGCTTTTTTCATACGCAAGGTTGTTTTAATCTGTGCTGCCAAAACATGTTCGTCAATGGGTTTAGCAAGATAAGCATCCGCACCCGTATCAAGTCCTTTTACAAGACCCCGGGTCTCTGTCATAATAGCTGAAACCATGATAACAGGGATATGTCCGGTCTCTTTGTTTTTTTTAAGTCTTTTGCAAGTTTCATAACCGTCCATACCCGGCATTTTAATATCCAGCACAATCGTATCCGGCGATTCAGTCTTTGCCTTCTCAATACCTTCCAGTCCTGACATGGCGGTTATCACGGTGCATCCAGGGATGAGACTCTTTAATGTGGCTGACAGGCTGACTAAATTATCTTTCTTGTCGTCAATGGCTAATATTTTTGTCATGCTCCATAACCTTTTTGAGAATCATGTTATCTGGGTTATCATCAACTAAAACAAAAATCACAATAATATATATTGTAGTCCAAGGCAAATAAATTGTATAAATCATGAGGTGTTTTTTTAAAAATTGCTTGATAAGAGACAAAAATGCGGATCTATGCTGTAGCCGATATTCACGGGAAGACTAAAAAAATTGAAAAAATCAAAAGCGTTATCTCTGAAGAAGCACTCGATATTCTTGTCATAGCCGGAGATATAACCAACTATTTTGCCCCTTTGAAAACCCTGGACCAGCTAAAGGATATTCCTATTCCCATTTTGACTATCCGGGGAAATTCAGATTTAAACCGTGTTGAAGGACTTTTGCGGGACCAGAAAAACATCGCCCTTCTGAACCATATACCTGTGGCATATCAGGATGTCCGGTTTCTTGGCCTGAATGGAACCATCCCCCTGCCCTTTGCTTCAAAAGTCTGCTTTAAAGAAACTCAATACCTTGATGACATTAAACACAGCATCACCCCGGAAACGATCCTGGTGGTTCATCCGCCGCCCAGAGGTGTCTGTGACAAAGTGATGAACAAATTCAGTGCCGGAAGTTTCGGGTTAAGGCGTTTTATTGAAAATCACCCGCCTTTAATGGTGTTATGCGGCCATATCCATGAACAGGCAGGATATCAATTTTTTAAAAACATTATGGTTGTCAATTGTGCAATGAATAAAACCTGTAGCGGTGCCATCATTGATTATGATAAAGATATGCATTTGAAGGTAAAAATGCTGGTAAATAACAAACAATATAAATAAGGGACGATAACGATGTGTGAATCCAATGTATACTTAAGAAAAGACAATGATGAAAAACTGATCATGGAAAATGTAGCAGCGATAAGCCCGGTTGGTGATGATACCTTTCTTTTAAAAGGTCTTTTGGGAGAAAATATGGAGGTCAAAGCCATTATTGAAGATATTAATCTTATGGGACATAAAATTATCCTGAAATCCCTGTAATGAGCAAATTTTTTGATTATCTTGAGTCCATTTCTCAAGTCAACGGTCTAACCAACGGCTTGGGAAATGGTCAAAAAGTTCAGTGGCTGTTTTATTGCGGGATGCTTTTTTCAAGCAAGGATAAATGGTGGGGAGATTTTAAATTCCGGCATTCCGCCCATGAAGGAATAGACATTACCTATTTTAGAACACACCTGGATGAAATACGTAATTTTGATGATTCCATTAAGGTTCCGGCCATGGACAACGGGATTGTTTTAAATATCTGTGATGATTTTCTGGGACAGACCCTTGTGGTTGAACATGAAAATCCATTATTTTCCAATACTAGAATTCTGTTTGTATATGCCCATATCATCCCTAAAAAGAATTTGAAAATCGGCCATACCATCAAAAAGGGCGAGATTATTGGAAGGGTGTGCGATACCAGTAAAAATCCACAATTACCACCCCATCTTCATTTTTCCTGTTTTGAAGTATTAAAAAAGGTTCAGGTCGAACATCTGGACTGGAACCTGTTTTCTTCAGAAAACCTTGAAGTCAACCTGGTTAATCCAATTTTCCTCTAACGCATGATATTTACTGAATGCTGCCTTTAAATTCAGTATTGAAGCCTGTTTATTATTAAAAGAAGAATTGAAAAAAAAGAAAATTTGATCTATGCTTGTCACAATTTGACCATTTATAATACAAACCCCGGATATGGAGTGGATGAATGAAAAAAATTAAATATTTTTTATGGCTGATCATTGCAGGTTTGCTTGGAATTTTAATTTATCAGAATTTAGATTATTTCATGACAACCCGCGCATTGAAATTTGATCTTAAAATTGCTTCCTGGAACTGGACAATACCGGAACTTCAAAATATTGTCTACTTTGGAATTTGTTTTCTTTTGGGCCTTATTATAGCCGGCGTCAAAGGGTTTGTAGTAAAATTCAGGTTAAATAAAGAAATCAAAACAAAAGATGCTGCTATCGCTTCTTTTAAAGAACAGGTCAATACATTAAAGACAGAACTGGAAGTATTTCAGCATGATCCTTATATTAAAAAAGAACTGGAAGAAAAGACTGTTGTCGAACTGCCCGTACTGAAGCAGCCTGAAAACGACAATGAAAAAGGCGATAAATCAGATACTGCTGTTTGATTCTGTTTAAAAGATAGCACATGACCAAAAGAAAAAAAACTCCCATGATGGAGCAATATCTGTCCATCAAAGAATCATATAAAGATGCAATTTTATTTTACAGGATGGGAGATTTTTATGAAATGTTCCTTGAGGATGCAAAAAAAGCTGCCACTATCCTGGAAATCGCCTTAACATCCAGAAATAAAAATGACGAGAGCCCTATTCCCATGTGCGGGATACCCTTTCGGGCTGCTGACAATTATATTGCCAAACTTATTGGAAACGGATGCAAGGTTGCCGTGTGTGAACAGATGGAAGACGCTTCGGCAGTCAAGGGACTGGTGAAAAGGCAGGTCGTCCGGGTCATAACTCCGGGTATGATTTTAAATGAAGAATTGCTGGATAAAACCTCCAACAATTTCCTTCTGGCACTGTCAAAGACACAAGATGTTGCAGGTATCGCCTATCTTGATATATCAACCGGAACCTTTAAAACCACCCAGGTTAAATCCAGGCAGTCAAAAATACCCTTAGAATTGATTGATGAGGCTCTAAAGGTTGATCCCAAAGAGATCCTTTTACCATCCAATTTTAAAAACGACCCCGTCTACAGGCATATCCGGCAGGCTTTTGAAGGAAAACAAATAACCTATCTTGAAAAGAACGCTTTTGATGTTGAAGAAGCAAGGGAACGGCTTTTAAGTAAATTTAAAACCAGGAGCCTTGAAGGGTTCGGGACAGAAAATCTTTTTGCATCCATTTCTGCTGCGGGTGCCATCCTTTCCTATATTCAGGACACCCAGATGCAGGATACAAAGCATATCTTTCAAATTACACCCTATGATATGAAAAATTTTCTGGTGATTGATGACAGATCCTGCAAAAATCTTGAGATACTTACCAATATACAAACACTGGATAAAAAAGGAACCCTGATTCATGTGCTTGATCGGACGGTTACTGCCATGGGCTCAAGACTGATCAAGACCTGGGTCAGGTATCCTTTAATTGATAAAAATAAAATTTGCCAACGCCTGGATTGTATTGAAGAAATCACCAGAGCTTCCCATGTTCATCAATTAATTATCAACCATTTGAAATCAGTGTATGATCTTGAACGCCTTGGCAGCAAAATTTCCATGGGCCAGGGGAATGCCAAAGATCTGATTGCCCTTAAAAATTCTTTAAAAAAACTTCCCATGCTTTTCAGGGAACTTTCCTTGTTTAAAAGCTCTTTGCTCAATGGGAAAGATCTTGAAAATCAGGAAATAATTTTAAAAGAACTTGCCTTGCTTGCCGATTTGATCGAAAAAGCCATCAGGGAAGATGCTGCACATCTCCTCAATGAAGGTCGTTTAATCAATGATGGTTACAATCCTGAACTGGATGAACTGCTGTTAATTTCACGGGATGGTAAATCATGGATTGCAAAAACTGAGGCTATAGAAAAAGAAAAAACAAAATTATCCTCACTCAAGATTAAATATAATAAAGTGTTCGGCTATTTTATCGAAGTGTCCAGGGTTCAGTCAAATTCGGTTCCTGATCATTATATCAGAAAGCAGACCCTTGTGAATGCTGAAAGATTCATAACAGATGAAATGAAGCAGGTTGAATCAACCATACTGAATGCGCAAGACAAGCGCAATGCTCTGGAATACAGTATTTTCTGCACCATCAGGGACAAAGTTATTTCAAAAGCAGACCTTATTCTTAAGATGGCGGACTTCATTGCAAAAGTGGATGTGCTCCAGGGACTTGCCCTGGCAGCATCAGAAAACGGATATACCAAACCTGCCATCAATGAACTTAATACAATTTCCATTGAAGACGGGCGGCATCCTGTAGTGGAAAAACTGATCAAAGGGGAGCGGTATGTTCCCAATTCCATTGAAATGGATGATATTGAAAACCAGATTCTGTTGATAACCGGCCCCAATATGGCAGGCAAATCAACTGTATTAAGACAGGTTGCTCTTACCGTCTTAATGGCACAGATGGGATCATTCGTCCCGGCCCAAAAAGCATCTCTTGGCATTGTGGACAGAATATTCACACGGGTAGGCGCCCTTGACAACCTTTCCTCGGGTCAGAGTACGTTTATGGTGGAAATGGAAGAAACAGCCAATATTGTTAATAATGCCACACAAAAAAGCCTTATTATTCTTGATGAAATTGGAAGAGGAACCAGTACCTACGATGGAATGAGCATCGCCTGGGCAGTTGCCGAGCACCTCCATGACCTGAATAATAAAGGCGTTAAAACCCTTTTTGCCACCCATTACCATGAATTGACAAAACTTACCAATACAAAGCACAGAATTAAAAATTTTAATATTGCAGTCAAAGAATTCAACGATAATATTGTATTTTTGCGACGGCTTGTAAAGGGCGGAACCAATAAAAGCTATGGAATCCAGGTGGCCAGGCTTGCCGGCATGCCTGACCTTGTCATCAACAAAGCAAAACATATACTGGCCAGCATTGAGCAGAAAAACAACACAGACATCCCGAAACCTTTACCCCAAAAAACTAAAAAGAGGGGTAGAAAGAAAGATCGAAAGGATGACAATCAACTGGAATTATTTAATTATAATGAACAATCCATTAAAAAGAGGTTGGAAAAGATTGATATTTCAAGTATTACTCCCCTTGAAGCGATTAACTTGCTAAACGATTTAAAAGAAAAAAGCGTTAAATAGGATATGGTCAAGCTTAAGACATTCATACTGCCGATATATTTCATCACTATTATTTTTACAGGGGTTTGTGTTTTTGCAACAAACGGGTTTGCCGACAGTGCAAAACAAAAATACCTTATGGCAGACTCCTGCTATAAAAAACTTCGAAATTCCTCATTAAAGCAAAAAAAAGCAACAGAGTGGCTCAAATGTATCAGTATGTATGAAAGCATCTACAGACTCCATCCTGACAGCTCATGGGCGCCTGCAGGAATGTATAAGGCTGCCCGGCTTTATTTAACCCTCTCCAGATTATCCGGCAAAAAAATTTATAAGAATCAGGCTGTTGACCTTCTTACAAGACTCAGGAACAAATATCCCAGGAGCGCATATAAAAGCCGTGGTGACGCTTTGCTCAAATCCATAAAAGTCACCCCGGGTATTTATACAAAAAAAATTAAACATATTAAGGCAAAAAAAAGACTGACAAAAAATGATGCCCTTATCAAAAAATTTATTCAAAGCAGTAAAGCTTCCCTTGAAAGAAAAGTTAAAACCGTTCAAACAGTAAGGCAAAAGCTACCTGTGATAAAACCAGCTCCGGCAAAAGTCCGCCCCAAGGGGGATGCCACAATTACAGATCTTCGATTCTGGTCCAACCCGGAATATACCCGAATTGTTGTCAATGCCGACAACGACAGGGATTATTCCCACCGGCTTTTAAAAAAAGACCCTGATATTAATAAGCCTTTTCAACGTCTCTATATTGATATAGAAAAATCAAAACTTGGAAAAGGGGTTGCCGAACACACTCAGATTAATGACAACCTTTTAAATCAGGCCCGGGCCGGACAATATCTTCCCCACACTGTACGGGTTGTAATCGATATAAAATCATTTAAAAATTATAAAATATTTTCTTTAAAAGACCCTTTCAGAATTGTCATTGATGTCTGGGGAAAAGGATCTAACGGGGGGTCTGTTCCTTCTTCCGATCGAAACGTTGCAGATTCAGGCAAGCCAAAAAAACCTGGGAAACTCTCCCGGGTCACAACAGATAACTTAAAATCGTCTGATATAACTCGACAGTTTGCACTGGGAGTTAAAAAAATTGTCATTGATCCGGGCCATGGCGGCCCTGATCCCGGGGCTCCGGGATATTATAAAAATGTCTGGGAAAAAGATATTGTTCTGAAGATTGCCAAAAAACTTGCTGTTATCCTCAGGGACCGCTTAAAATGCACTGTGCTGCTGACAAGGTCAACCGATAAAAAACTGACCCTTGAAGAAAGGACAGCTATTGCCAATACAAAAAGAGCGGATCTGTTTATATCCCTTCACTGCAATGCTGCCAAAAACAGACGTCTTAAGGGCATTGAAACCTATATTTTAAATCTTGCTACTGATGAACAGGCCATTGCTGTAGCAGCAAGAGAAAATGCAACATCCAAAAAGAATATTTCTGATCTTGAATATATCTTAAGTGATTTGATGAAAAATGCAAAAATTGAAGAATCCACACGGCTTGCCGACTTAGTGCAGAGTTCTTTAGTAAAAGGACTGAGGAAAAAATATTCAGGAATCAATAATCTAGGAGTTAAACAGGCCCCGTTTTATGTCTTGCTGGGTGCCAGGATGCCGTCCATTCTAATTGAGGCATCATTTATCAGTAACAAAACTGAAGGCAAACGGCTCATGAGTGATGCATACCAGACTGCAATCAGCAACGGCATCGCCGATGGGGTTGAAAAATATATAAATGCGACAAATCCCAGACAATTATAACCTATGCTAAAGGAGATCATCATGTCTTTTGAAAACATTATTCTTGAGGTTGAAAACCCTCTTGCAACCATTTTTTTTAACAGACCCAAAGCTTTAAACGCACTTAACAATGCCCTGTTTGATGAACTGGACATTGCACTGGACCAGATAAAAAACAATACAGATATAAGAGTCCTTATCCTGACAGGTAGCGGTAACAAAGCATTTGTTGCCGGAGCTGATATAGCAGAACTTGTAAAAATGAATCCTCTTGAAGGGAAAAGTTTTTCCCGGAAAGGACAAAAAGTTTTTTCAAAAATTGAAGAACTTCCCATTCCAGCTATTGCCGCTGTAAATGGATTTGCCCTGGGTGGCGGGTTGGAAGCCGCCCTTGGCTGTGATTTTATCTATGCATCCGACAAAGCACTTTTCGGGCTGCCTGAAATCAACCTGGGATTGATTCCCGGATTTGGCGGGACACAGAGACTGGCAAGACGAATAGGGTCAAACCGTGCCAAAGAACTGATTTTCACCGGAAAAAATATTAATGCCCACAAGGCTCTGGAATATGGTATTGTCAACAAAGTTACTGAGCATGACAAGCTCATGGAAGAAGTTTTAAAAACTGCAAACCTCATTGCTTCTAAGGGCAAGGTGGCCCTGAGATCTGCAAAGGAAGTCGTTCAAACCGGTCTTAATGTTGACCTTGAAAGCGGATGCAGAATTGAAAACGATGTTTTTGGCCTTAATATGGCAAGCGAAGATGCAAAAGAAGGTACCCACGCTTTTCTTGAAAAAAGAAAACCCGTGTTCAAAGGAAAACTTTATTAGCAGAAAAGGGGTGAAACACCATGTTTGCTGAACAGATATCCATATTTGTTGAAAACAAAGAGGGCCGGCTTGCAGAAGTTACTGCAATCTTAAGGGACGCTAATGTCAATATCAGAGCCTTGTCTCTTGCCGACACAACTGATTTTGGTGTATTTCGCTTAATTGTGAATGACAATGAAGCAGCAGAAAAAGCATTGAAAAAAGAAGGGTTTACTGTGGGGAGAGCACAGGTTCTTGCTGTTGAGGTGGAAGATGCACCAGGCGGGTTGAATAAAATCCTGGATCCACTCAGCGAGAATGAAGTCAATGTGGAATACATGTATGCGCTTGCCAATCCGAAGTCCAAGAATGCCGTCATGATTTTCCGGTTTAATGATCATGACAAGGCATTAAAAATTCTTGAACAAAAAAATATTAAAGTATTCAACAGCCGGGAAATCTGTAATTTATAAAAATAAAAAGGGTGTAAGACAAAAAATGTCTACACCCTTTTTATTACAAATATCTGTCTAATTCAAGCTGTATGGCTTATGCTCCCAAGGTTGCCAAAACAGCTTTTTGTGCAGGATGAGCAAACATCAGGATCAGAGAAACAACAAGAGCGTAAATACAAAGAGATTCGATCAAAGCCAGACCAATCAGCATGTTAACCTGAATTTTACCAGCTGCTTCAGGATTTCTTGAAATACCGGCCATTGCGCCATTCAGCCCAATGCCCTGGCCAATGCCGCAACCAAATGCTGCGATACCAATTGCAAGACCTGCTGCCCATACACTACCCACTAGAAATTCCATGTTTTACTCCTTAATATAATTAAAATATAAAATAACGGGCTTCTTCCCAGTTCCCGTAAAACTCTTATTAATGCGCTTCTTCGATTGCCCCTGCAATATACATGGTGGGCAGCAAGAAAAATACAATTGCCTGAATCAGAGAAACCAATATACCCATTGCCATGATCGGAAGCGGTACTAAAAATGGTCCGGCGAGCATGAGCAGAATCCCCACTACAAGCTCATGACCCATTATGTTTCCGAAAAGACGCAGGGTCAGGGACAAGACGCGTGCCAGATGACCGACAATTTCTATAACTAGAAACAAGGGCATCAAGACAGGTACAGGCCCCAAAAAGTGTTTGATATATTTAATCCCGTGCATCTTGATACCGATCACATGACTCCATGTTACCACAATAACAGCCAGCGCTGCTGTTGTGTTAATTGCTGCCGTTGGAGGATAAAACCCAGGGATTAATCCAAACAGGTTGCCCAATAGGACAAATAAAAAGATGGTCAATAACAAAGGAAAGGATTTTCTGCCCTCGTCTCCGGTGATGGATACCATGAATTCTTCGAGCCCTGATATCACGACTTCAAATACATTCTGTGCGGTTTTCGGGACCATGGAAATACTCTTTCCCCCCAGCCAACCTAAAATGATCAAAACGAGCATGGCCAGCCACATATAGGTAACATGTGGATGAGCTGCCGCCCATTCTTCCATTCCAAATATTCCGAACAATGATGTCATAAACAAATATGGATGTTCCACTTATACTGCCTCCTTGAAGAATATTCTTTTTAATTCAAGCGCCGTAGCCAAAAACACACTTGCAACAAATACCGAAAGGCCTGCCAGAAGCCCTACCGGATGAACGATATGTTTCGATATCAGCAGGAAGATCAACACCCCGCTTATGGCAAATCGAATATAATATTTCACCAGAACATTACCGATAATGGACCGTCCTCTTTCTGATACAGTATCAGGATGAAACATCGTTTTTAATGTCCGCTTCAAAAGATGGAAATTGACAGCAACAATCAACCCGCCTAAAATGATACCCATGGCAAATTTAATCGGGGTCATCGCAAGGCCGATTATTCCTCCAGCCAGAAGGATCAGCCAGTTAGACGTTGTTATAAAATCAATTAACTTTTGTAGGTCCTGCATTAAAACTTTTTCCCCTTTTGCCCTGCTCTGTAGATGTTGCTGAATCCGGCTGCAATACCGACTGCCAGCCCAACCAATAACAAAACAGGCTCTGTACCAAATTTCTTATCCAGCCAGAGACCGATGAAAAGACCGATGAAAATGGCGAGAGCTACTGATATCCCAAGACTGGCAAAATATCCAAGTTCTCTGATGCTTTTGCCAGTTTCCTTTTTCATCCTCTGCCTTTTTACTTTCCTCTCTTTTGACCGTCAAAGATCAATTTATCTTGAAAGCAAATACCATATGCCGAATCTCAAGTCAATGTGAAAAAACATTAAATTATATTCAAAAAACCCGTATCGCTGTCATGGGTAATTTCACCAATTATCCAGGCACTTTGACCATTGGCTTTCATTTTTCCCAGACATGCGCCGGTATCTTTTTTATTCAGGCTTATGAGTAATCCGCCGGATGTCTGCGGATCGAACATCAGATCGACAACTGCCCTGTTAACATCAGCATCAA
>JAHOYS010000191.1 GCA_019038815.1 Desulfobacterales bacterium
TAAAAAATTATTCGATTTTTTTACCGGCTGTCCGCTCAATAACCGATATGACCCAGTCTCCAAGAGCTTTTTTGTTAACAGATTTTATTTGTTTTCGGATCAGTTTTAAATCAAGCTCAGCCCTGGCCATTGTCTTGTGCCCGCCTGCTGAGCCATACATGGAAAACGCTTCTTTTGCCGTATTTCCAGCCCCTTTTCTTAATCCGTCATTCCGAATGACAATGATCAGTTTTTTTTCATAAACACCGGAAATAATACTCCAGTTAACTTTAGAAAGGGTTAAAAAAAAATCTGCCACAACGACCAGTTCATCGGGTTTGGTGATGTTTCCCGCATGAAAAAAGACCCGGTTGTTAATCACTTTTCTTTGTTTTATGGCACACCCTACAAAGTCAAGATCTTCCTGGGTCAATGCCGTTCTTTCAACTTTAGTGACAATATTATTATCTGCAAATTGATAAAGGTATTGAAATGCCCTGATATCTTTCAGGCTTGCCTGCCGGGTAAAATCAGATGTATCGGTTTTAATCCCCAGCATCAGAGCTGCGGCAAGCCTGGAAGAGGGTTTTATTTTTTTTGATTTGAGGTATTCAGTCATAATGGTGGAGCAGGCACCATAATCAGGTCTGATATCAACGTATGCAGCATTATCACAGGTCAATGGATGGTGATCGATAATGGCATCATAGTTAAATTCAGAAAACCGCTCATTATGGTCGGGCTGGGAGTCCACCACTACAAATGTATTAAACTCTTCTTTTTTTATATAATCAAGAGCTGTCAGTCCGGGTTCAGTATATTCAATCATGGCAAGGTTATCCGGACGACTTATCTTGTTAAAATGGGCAATACAGACTTCACTGACCTTTCGCCATAACAGTCTTTTAACCGCCATGGCACTGGCAATGGCATCGGGATCGGCATTGATCACCACAAGTACTTTTGAACCGCCTGTGAAAAGTCTTAAAAACCGATTGAGTTTTTCCCGGTTATTCATCTGCAAGTTTCCTTTTATTACTGCTGAAAAACAGTGTCAGCGTTATAAAAGAATATCCAATGATGGCAAAGATTGCAAACCATCCGTAAAAAACGCCCAAAGGTGCAAGAACAATGGCTGTCAGCCAGTGAATAAAAATCACCGTTGGAGAGTGCAGCCTTATGGGGAAATCATCAAACCTGCAGATGACGGACAGGCCGCAAAGGTTCCACCCGTACAGGGAAGCAAATACATGCATGTGAAGGAGCCATTTTATTTTTTGGGGATCATATCCTTCAGACATCTGCATGCAGATATATACAATACCTGAAACAGCAGTCAAAATCAGAAATCCGATTCCTGAGGTTAAAAAGAGTTTCTGCTGAATGTTATCTGCAAATTTTGTATAAAGTAAAAATACTATAACGACTGCTGTAAAAAGTGCAGCTGTTACAAAAATCTGGGGGATAAATCTTTCAAATAAAATAAAAATAAAAAAAATGATCACCCCAAGAGTAATTGTCCAGAAACAAACCTCCATAACTACCTTGGCTGATGACCCTTCTATTTTTTTCAGCATTGAAAAGACCAGAGAAAGCGTAATTAATGACAATGGAAAAGAAAAACCTAAGAAAAATGTGTTCAGAGTCAGTTTTTCCATGGTCACAAACTTGAAGTATTCATTATTTAAAATAACCAGGGATGCCATGACAATCCCGATGGAAAGACAGAGCAGAGAAGCCTGATGAAATTTTTCCGACACTGGTTCTTTGGGACTGATAAACTGCAGGGGAAAAAATGAAAATTTTTCAATTCGAATTTTTTCAACCAGTATAAACAGCGGAACTGAGACAAGGATGGTAACCGGATAAATTTTAAAAAAAGCAGAAAAAGCGTAAATTAACGAGCCTAAAAAGAAAAACCGGGTCGTTTTACTGACTTCCACCCTGCCCTGCGTATAATAAAGAAGGATAGTTCCTCCCGTACAAAGATTAAAAAGAAAAATATGAAGCCTTTCAAAACTATAATTATCTGCCGGGAAATAAATATGAATAAACCCGAAAATAAGAGCTGTAATCATTAATATGGAAAATAGTATTTTTAATTTAATATTCATTTCAGGATTACCTAAGTTAGTTATGTTCGTTATTTTTCATTTAAAAGACAGGCCTTACCTGCCAAGCATATCTTTTAATGCAGACAAAAGCGTTTCATGCTGAAACGAGAACCCACTGTCCAAAAGTTTACCAGGTCTTACCCTTGCACTGGTTAAAAGGGTTTCTTTTCCTAATTTTCCCCACAAAGCTAAGACCACAAATTTAGGAATGACAAAAAATACTTTTTTTGAAAAGACACTTGCCAGTATTTTTGAAAATTTCTTATTGGTAACAGGATTTGGAGCGGTCAAGTTGACCGGGCCTTGAATTTTATGATCACTTAATATATGCAGGATACCTGACACTGCATCATCCATACTGATCCAGCTCATATATTGTCTGCCATGGGAAAGTTTCACCCCGCAGCCTGTTTTAAACGGCAGTTCCATTCTTTTAAGGGCACCGCCGGCCGGGGTAAGCACGACACCTATCCTGAGCTGAATAGTCCTGATGCCCACCTTTTGGGCATTCATGGATGCATCTTCCCACTGTTTGCAAACTTTGGAAATAAAACTGTCACCCATATCAGCAGTCTCGCTTAAGATTTTATTTTTCCCTTCCCCGTAAAAACCGATGGCAGAAGAAGAAATAAAGACATCCGGTTTTGAGTCAAGGTCTGCCATTTTCTTCACAAGCAGCCGGGTGGGGATTATTCTGGAATCAATAATCTTTTTTTTTTGGCTTTTCGTCCATCGTCCCCTTGAAATATCAATCCCGTTTAAATTGATAACGGCATCAAAAGGGCCTGCCTTTTCAAGATCAAGTACGCCGTTGTACGGATCCCAGAAAATTTCATCATCTAAAAGGTTTTCTTTTTTTCGAACCAGCCGGATCACTTCATGGCCGCAGGTTCTTAAAAATGGGACTAATGCACTGCCTATGGTTCCACTGGCACCGGAAATAAGAATTTTTTTCTTTTTAGTTTTGTCCACATGATGTTCAAGGTCATATTTGAGCACCCTGTGCCTGTAGTCGAACATTCGCTTAAATTCTTTTTTGGCAAACCCGTAAAAGGGCCGGCTTAAAAAGCCAAAAGGCAATTTAAATTCAACTTTATCTTCCATAATTGAATTTTCTTTGCCATCCCCTGTAAAGCTATGGGTATGTTCCCATTTGGAAAAAGGTCCTTTTGTCTGCCGGTCTTTGAACACCTTATTTTCCTGATAATCTATATGTTCTGCTTCCCAGGCCATGGGTATTTTAAAAAGATTCAGCCTGAAGGTTACTTTAACGCCTTTTTGAATACCGTCACCTTTACGGGAAATCATTTTCAAAGGTGCCCAGGGAGGTGTCAGTCTTGAAATGGCTCCCTTCCCGGCATGCCATGAAAAAACAGTTTCAACAGGTGCATTTATTTTTGATGTTTTTATATAAACATTATAACTCATATTTTACTCTATAAAATAAATGATTCATTGATTTCACGCATCTTATAATATAATAATAAGCATCAAGTTAAAACCCTTTTTATCAGGAAGAAAAAACTCAAATTTATGGCACACTCTTTGCGTTAATTTGATAACTGTAAAACGGGTTTGGCTAACTATTTGAATCGATTAATTTTCATTAAGGGAGGACATAAAATAAATGTATAAACCTATTGAAATAGCGGATGGGGTATATTCTGTTGGATGTCGTGACTGGGATATCAGGGATTTCCATGGTTATTCCACCTATGAAGGTACAACCTATAATGCATTTTTGATACTGGGCGAAAAAAATATTCTCATTGATACGGTAAAAGAAAAATTTTCAGATGAACTGCTGTCCAATATCAGTAGAATTATTGACCCAAAAAAGATTGATATACTTATCAGTAATCATACGGAAATGGATCATTCCGGATCCATCCCGAAACTAATGCAGATAATTGGGGAAGACAAACCCCTGTATTGTTCAAAAATGGGAGCAAAAAATCTGAAAAGCCATTTTAACCGTGACTTTAACTTCCAGATTGTGGGAAGTGGTGATGAACTCAAAGTCGGAAACAGGACATTTTCTTTTCTTGAGACAAGAATGCTTCACTGGCCGGACAGTATGTTTACCTATCTTGTGGATGACGCCATACTGTTTTCCAGCGATGCCTTTGGCCAGCACTATGCTGGTGACAAGTTCTTTGATGATGAAATCGGAGATGAAATCATCCCCCATGCAAGAAAGTATTATGCTAATATTCTTCTTCACTTTTCATCAAGGGTTCAGGCACTTTTAAAAGATGTTACAAAAATGAATTTGAAAATCAATATGATTTGTCCGGATCATGGTATTATCTGGCGGGACAACCCATCGAAAATCATTGAGGCCTATGACAAGTGGTCCAGACAGGAACCGACAAATAAGGTGGTTGTCATCTTTGATTCCATGTGGGACAGTACAACCAAGATGGCCCGATCTATTACCAGTGGTATTGAGTCGGAAGATATGAATGTAAGACTCATGAACACCCGGAAATGGCACAGAAGCGATATCATGACAGAGATTATTGATGCCGGAGCAATTGCTGTGGGATCTCCAACACTCAACAACGGTATTTTCCCTGTCATCGCAGACGTCATGACATATATCAAGGGCTTACGTCCCCAGAATAAAATCGCGGCTGCATTTGGTTCTTACGGATGGAGCGGCGAAGCGGTAAAGATCCTGAACAATGAATTCTCAGAAATGAAACTGGATATTATTGACGATGGCGTTAAGGTTCAATATGTTCCGGATGAAAATGATCTGGATAAATGTTTTGACCTGGGCGTAAAAATAGCTAAAACATTAAAGGAAAGGTTATAAAAAATGCCTAATGAGTTTAACGCAAATGATATTTTTGAAATTGCTGTAAAAATTGAACAAAATGGTGCAATGTTTTATCGGAATGCTGCAGAACAGGTGGACAAGGAAACACACAAAACATTTCTTCTTGAGCTTGCAAATATGGAAGATGATCATGCCGTAACCTTTTCCAGTATGCAAAAACAATTAAAAGGGGAAGAACTGGTTTCCAACACTTTTGATCCGGATGATGAGAACATCCTTTATCTGAAAGCACTGGCTGATACCCGGGTGTTTTTTGAAAAAGACCAGCCCGACAAAAGTTTTAAAAGCATATTGAGAACTGCCATTCAGACAGAAAAAGATTCCATTGTGTTTTATCTTGGAATGAAAGAACTGGTTCCTGCAAAATTAGGCCAGTCAAAAATCGATGATATTATCAAGGAAGAAATGAGCCATATCAGGCTTCTTGCAGGAAAACTGACCGTTTAAACCATAGGGGTCAGAACAAACTGACCCCTATGGTTTTTTTAATTTATCCGCTTAAGACTGCCAGAGACCGTGGAGATTGCAATAGGCTCTTGCGACGACTTTTGCAGCATCGGTTTTAAATTTAGCTTCAGGCGAACTTGTCGGGGTCAGCATCTGTCTTTGTACAAAGGTATCATCTTCAGAAGTAAGCTCAATCCACTCGATCCAGTGATCAGTCCCCATGGGGTGGGCGACACTGCCGATTTTTACCAGATACCCGCCATCAATTTTTTCAATCACAGGCACATGTTTTTCCAGTGCTGCATCTACCGTATTTTCAACCAGACGGTCCATTGGTTGTCCACAACACATGACCGGTGGTTGCTCGCCATGAAGGACTTGTGCAATATTTCCACATTTGCCGCATTTATAAATACCAAGTTTTTCAGCCATAGTTTTTCTCCTTTTTATTTTATTGTTGTTTTAATTAATCGAAATAAAGTTAAATTGAAAAAAGGCAAAGGACAATCAAATAAACGTCTAAAATCCTTATATGCTATTTGCAACAAATTTTCCAGAAATATTTCTGTATGACAGAGACATTCGTGTCTCAAATAATCGTACCGGAAATGTGCAGCAAGCAATACAAATATGTATCAAACGAATTTTCAAATCCCCCACCCTCGTCTTAAAACATCCATGTTATCAACAAGAATCCCCATATAGGCTTCTTCCATTTCAAGCATTTGCTTGTCTTTTTTTCTCAACCACTCTGATAGCCAGGCAAATCTTAATGCAAGAATATACTCCGGGAAAAATTGCCATCCTATTCCACTCAAAAAATTATCCTGTCGCATCTTTTTTAAAAAAGTTGTCACCATGGGCATTCCCAGCCCGTTTGGATTCTCAATTCCAGCACACCCAACAAGGTTGGCTGCATCATAAATATCAGGCTTTATCCCGGCAAATTCCCAGTCAATCACAGCTTTTATTTGATCATGGTTCCAAAGAACGTTCAATGGATGCAGATCCCCATGACAAAAAGAAATCGGCAGTTTGTCATGAATCTTCATAAAATCTTTTTCTAAAAACGCTAAAAATGGAAGATATTTTTTATGTATCCACTTATCATGAATTTCCATTTCACTGAATAATTTATAGATATATTTTTTAATGGAAAAGGGTTTAAAAGAGATATGAGTTCCAATATTTGCAGAGGCCCTGGAAAGATCAATTAAAAACAATGCAAAGCTTTTCCCCATTGTTGATGATGATAAGTAGTCCGGCCGTTTGATTCCTGTGCTGTCACAAAACAGGGAAAGTTGGAAACAGGCATCTTTAAAAAATGGTAAGAACTCCCCATAATTGGATTTTTGACATGATAAGGCAACTTTCAGGCCATTATTATTCAAATACTCGATTGCTTTTGCGACATTCTGCCGAATTTGAAATTTTTTTTTAGAGAATTTTTCTAACAAAAAAAGAATGCCGTCTTTATCCTGAAGCACCACACGGGAAAGTGTCCGCTCAGGACTGCCCTGGATATTTATATCCCGGCGAACACATTCATATTCAATATTCCACTGGCGGTTTAACCATTGGATAAATTCGTTATTTTTATCATTAAAGAATTCTTGCAATTTGTGATTCCAATTGTTCTTTTGGCAATGCGCCAATCAGTGTATCAATGATTCGTCCATTTTTTACCAGCAACATGGTCGGAATGCTTGAGATGGAATATCTCGACCCGATCCCGGGGTTATCGTCCACATTAAGCTTGGCAATTTTTAACTTTGCCCTGTATTTTACTGCAAGTTCGTCCAGTACCGGACCAACCGCCCGGCAGGGGCCACACCATGGAGCCCAGCAATCCACCAGTACAGGAAGAGTTGAAGCCAGAACCTCCCGGTCAAAGGTATTGTCCGTAACATTGACCGGACGGCTTAATATTGCCGCTGATAATATCTTTCCGCATTTTCCGCATTTTGCAGTTTCATCAATCCGTGATCCCGGCACCCTGTTTTTTGTTCCGCATTTTGAACATGTCAATATTAAATTGTTATCATTCATTATGATATCCCTAAATCATTGCCGCGATACTTTTTCCATATTCCTGGGCAGCTTGAATACCGCCTCCCACCCAGCTTGCCTTAAGCATCAAAGGACCTGACACCATTTTCATGCCATAAATATGCTCCATGGTCTCAAATATTCTTCCCGGTGCCTCACCACTCCATCCGTAGGCACCAAAAGCACCGCCGGGTTTATCTTTAAGCTCTGCTCTTTCAGCAATAAAGAGAATCTGTTTCATGGATGTAATCATCTCTCCATGATAGGTTGCCGAACCAAATGCATATCCGTCATACCCTTTTAAATCATCTTCACTCTTAATCTGACTTGTTTTTTTAATATCTACGTTGTGTCCTGAAATACGAACGCCCTCTGCGATCAGATCTGCAATCCCTTTTGTCTCGTTAGATCTTGATGCATATACAATTAATACTTTTCCCATTTTTTCTCCTTTGTTCAATTATGTTTGAATATTATCCTTGAATCTGCCATCTTGACGGTCTTTGTTCCGGTCATAAACATGGCTTTTTTCAATGTTTTTTTAATATGTTCAAGATGCAGTTTTACCCCCAGGGTTCCGGAACCGACAGCCGCCCGGATAATATCCCTTCCCAAAAGAACCGCATCTGCACCCAGTGCCAGCATTTTCAAAACATCATAGCCGGTTCTCACGCCACCATCCGCTGTAATCGTAACAGAATCCCCTATTTTTTTCCTGATCAGGGGCAGCATTGTGGCAACCCCGGGGGTTGAATCCATGACCCTGCCACCATGATTGGATACAGCAATAACTGAAGCTCCTGCGTCTGCACATTTCTGCGCTTCATCCGGGATCATGATACCCTTGGCAATAAATGGTAATGTTGTAAAGTTAACCAGTTCTTCAATATCTTTTGCGTTCTTTTTAAATACGGGTTGTCCATGCAAAGCCATAATAGTTGATCCGCAGCCATCCAGATCAACACCTACGGCTTTGCAGCCATAGTTCTCAGCTTGTTCAATAAGTTTTTTTAAGACATCCTGGGATCTTGGTTTGAATATGGGAATGCCATATCCGTTGCAAGCTTTCATGGCATTTAACGACGGATTATCCTCAGGAGTGTAAAACCATGTATCCCCACGAAGTCCGATGGTACCCGCTTCTTTTGACCCTCTTAATACAGATGTGCAGAACATGGTTTCATCCAGGGCATCATTATATTTCTGGGCACCTGCCGTAGATGAGGCCAGCACCGGGAATTTAAGGTCAATGCCCAGAAAAGAGCAGGAGGTATCCGGTTCAAAATGATCCCCCAGTACCGACATATTCAACTGGATATCTGCAAGGGCCTTGACATTTGCCCTGAAAGACTGTCCCTGCCCGACGCCACCAAGTCCGATGGGCTTTCCATATGCTTCACGCTGGCATATCTTATCAAAGCTGCCGTCACATGATGGATATGCCGCACAGATTCCCTTGAGCTTTTTCCTGGCCAGATCCCTGACCTGTTCAAGGGATTGAGGGACCTCTTCCATATTCATAATCATTCTATCATCTGCATGACAAACTTCACATGTGCCGGGTTTGTTTTCACTATTAAATGTTTCATGACAAACAGAACAATACCACTGATTCATTGATTTTTTCCTTTTTTGATTTGGGCTCTGCCAAGAATAGCATTCATTTATATTTTAGCAAAGCGTATTCAAAAAACAGTTTTTCTAATAAAATTTTAAAATGCAAAAATCAGACCACACAAATTATATTATTTAGAACTCAGTCAATCCAATTTTACTTTAAACTTGCAAATCTGGTACAAATCGTGCAGAGTTCATTTGCTTAAAATAAACATTACAGAAATATTTTTTATAATTTATGTCATAAAAGGGGAAGCACATGAGCAGGAATGAAACAACATTATATGCATTAAGCACCTGCAGCCACTGCAAATCAACCAAAAGACTTCTTTCCGAATGCAATGTTGAATATGACTACATTGAGGTGGATGACCTGGAAGGAGAAGAGCGGAAAGCAATTTTGGCGGACATCAAAAAGCTGAATCCCCGCTGTTCTTTTCCTACCATTAAAATTAACGATATCGTCATTGTCGGATATAAAGAAAACCAAATCAAGGAGGCTTTAGGGATATACAATGAAAGTTGAACAACTCTATGCAGCATTAAAAAAATCCCAGGAAGTAAAAGGAATTTACTTTAATAAAGATAAGGACCTGGTATTTGAACTTTTAGAAGCCCTTATTTTAAATAAAAAACGATATGGATATATGGCCTGCCCCTGCAGGCTTGCATGTAGCGACAGGGAAAAGGACAAAGACATCATATGTCCCTGTGATTACCGGGCACCGGACCTGGAAGAATACGGGGCCTGCTTTTGCGGCCTTTACGTTTCCCAGGCGCTCCATAATAATGAAATCGAATCAGAATATATCCCTGAAAGACGGCCCCCTGAAAAAATATTATAGTTTTTAAGGAGCTAATTATGGAAGAATGCATATTGCCAGTCAAAGATACCGGCCTTCGTGGTGTTGATGTAGCCAGTTCAAAAATTTGCGATGTCCAGGGAAAAGAAGGAAAATTGGTCTATCGAGGTTTTTTGATTGAAGATCTGGCCCAAAATGCAAGCTTTGAAGAGGTCTGTTTTCTTTTGTTGTATGAAAGGCTTCCAAAAAAACAAGAATTGGAGGATTTCAGCCAGAGCCTGAAACTAAAAAGAAAGGTTCCTGAAAACATTTTTTCTTTTCTAAAAACACTTCCTTTTGACATGAACCCCATGGATGTCCTGCAGGCGACGACCCCTTTGCTGCTTCAAAACGATCCTGGTGTCGGGAAACCTGAAATTGAGAATGTCTTGTTCAGTGCTGAAAATATTATTGCAGGAATAGCAACTATTACCGCTGCATGGGACAGGATCAGGAACAAAAAAAAAGTCATTCTTCCTGATAATGATTTAAACCATGCGGCAAATTTTCTTTATATGCTCAACGGTGAAAAACCCGATGATGAAATGATCCGTTTCTTTGATACAAGCCTTGTTCTGCATGCGGAGCATTCTTTTAATGCATCAACTTTTACGGCAAGACAGGTGGCATCAACCAGAGCCCACATATATGCCGCTATATCTGCAGCCATTGGTTCTCTTTCAGGCGCACTTCACGGCGGTGCCAATGTCAGGGTTATGGAAATGTTAAAAGAAATCGGTTCCGTTGAAAAGATTGATGCCTACATCAATGATATATTAAACTCCGGGGGGCTCATCATGGGGCTTGGCCATGCCGTCTACCAGACAGATGACCCCAGGGCCATCATCATTGCTCCTATGAGCAAACGAATGGGACAGATTGCAAATCAACCTTTATGGTATGAGCTCTCATGGAAACTTGAGAAAAAAGGAAAAGCTGCCTTTAAGGCAAAAAAACAGCGGGAAATATTTAGTAATGTAGATTTCTACAGTGCATCCCTTTTCTATGCCATGGGAATTGCTACAGATCTTTTCTCACCGATTTTTGCAGTTTCAAGGGTCAGTGGATGGGCAGCCCATGTGATTGAAGAACAATTTGCCATGACAGCTCCAAAACCCACACTCTACAGGCCGGGAGCTGAATATGTCGGCAACTATTGCGGACCTGATGAATGTGTGTATACAGATATGGATGATCGATAGATCCTGAAAATAAAAAGGAAACCATAAATGAAAACTTGGCAGTGCAGCGTTTGCGGATATATTCACAGGGGAGATAAACCGCCTGAAAAATGTCCGGTCTGCGGTGTGGCCGCAAGTAGATTTGTAGAGATTGACGAAGCCTCTGTACCCGAAAAAATGCCTAAAAGAGAAAGACCCATGGCAAAAACCAGATCCGGCAAGCCTGAAACGGATGAAGGTCAGGCACCCCCCCCTGCCATTAAAGAAACAGGTTTTGAAAAAATCAAATCATTATTACTCAAGCATCATGCCCACCCGGTTTCCGTGCACATACCCAACGGGATACTGCCTGCAGCAGTCATCCTCTGGCTGATGGCCTGGGTATTTGACTATGACCTTCTTTCCAAAGCAGCTTTTATTAACCTGATTTTTGTCATTGCTGCTCTTCCTTTTGTGATTTTCACAGGAATCCTTGAATGGAAAAAAAAATATAACGGAACCCTGACATTGATTTTTAAATTAAAAATTATTGCCGCCACAGTGACCACGATTTCATGTATTATAAGCCTTTTCTGGTACCTGATAGATCCCCGGATTTTATCATCCCCCAAAGCCTTGGTGTTTATGCTCATAAACATTATTATGCTGGTTTCCACAGGTATTGCAGGACATATTGGTGGTAAACTTGTATTTAAAGATTAATTATTCACATTAAAAGGAATTTTCATGGAAAATATCATTAAATTAAATAAAGACGGATCATTATCAGTTCCAAGCTCGCCCATTATTCCATATATCCCCGGGGACGGTACAGGCCCTGATATATGGAATGCAACCAG
The DNA here is from genome assembly GCA_019038815.1 of Desulfobacterales bacterium. Classification (GTDB taxonomy): domain Bacteria; phylum Desulfobacterota; class Desulfobacteria; order Desulfobacterales; family Desulfobacteraceae; genus Desulfobacula. Next base: position 11,914 of record JAHOYS010000191.1, read on the forward strand.
GATTGTGCTGGATAAAGCAGTGGAAACAGCTTACAGAAATGAGAAAAAAATTATCTTCAAAAAAATCCTTGCCGGAGAAGAGGCTTATAAAGAAACAGGAGAATGGCTCCCTGAAGAGACACTGGAACAGATCAAAAAATATAAAGTCGCTATCAAGGGTCCTTTAACTACTCCTGTCGGACATGGCATGAGAAGCCTGAACGTGGCCATTCGACAGGAGCTTGATTTGTTTGCCTGCATTCGTCCTGCAAAATATATTACAGGTGTTCCCTCACCCTGTAATGAACCTGAAAAAATTAATATGGTTATTTTCAGGGAAAATAGTGAAGATCTCTATCTGGGTATTGAATGGGAAGCAGGGACTGAAGATGCAAAAGAGGCAGTGACTTTTGTTAACTCGAAAATCCTTAAAAACCTTGATGATAAAACCACTGGTATCGGGATTAAACCCATCAGCGAAAAAAATACCAAACGATTGATCAGAAAATCTATTCAATTTGCCGTTGATAATAATAGAAAGAGTGTCACCATTATGCACAAAGGCAATATCATGAAATTTACCGAAGGTGCCTTCTTAAAATGGGGATATGAAGTCGGAGAAAACGAATTCAAAGATATGATTATCACAGAACAGGAACTGTGGGACCAATTTGACGGCAAAGTACCTTACGGCAAGGTTGTTTTAAAGGACAGGATTGCCGATAATATGTTCCAGCAGGTCCTTTTACGGCCCAGTGAATATGATGTCATTACTGCCCCGAACCTCAATGGAGACTATATTTCAGATCTTCTTGCCGCCATGGTCGGAGGACTTGGTCTGGCTCCAGGTGCCAATATTGGTGAGAGCTGCGCCGTGTTTGAAGCCACCCATGGCACTGCCCCAAAATATGCCGGGCTGGATAAGGTAAATCCGGGCTCTGTCATTCTCTCGGGGGCTATGATGCTGGAGCACCTTGGGTGGCATGAGGCTTCGGATGTGATCCATGCAGCACTGCAAAAAGCTATTTTAAACAAACAGGTTACCTATGATCTGGCAAGACAGATCCCGGGATCAATTGAATTAAAATGCTCTGAATTTGCCCGGAAAATCTGCTCCTTTATGGACTGAACACTATATCAGGCCTCTATTAAAAGACCGACCGGACAATGATCTGACCCAAATACATCATTATCGATAAAGGCTTGTTTGACCACGCCTTTATCGATAAGATCTTTTGTTACGAAAAAATAATCAATCCGCCAGCCTGCATTGTTTTTTCTTGCATTAAACCGGTAGGACCACCATGAATATTTGATTTCCTTTGGATGAAAATGCCTGAAAGTATCCACATATCCCTGATTAACCATACGGTCAAGAACATCCCTTTCAATTCTTAAAAACCCGGATCGCTTGGAATTATGTCCCGGGTTTTTCAAATCAATTTCATTGTGAGCCGTATTAAAATCACCCGTAATAATCAGGCTTTTCCCCTGATTTCTCAGTTTGTTTGCATAGGTTAAAAACCAGTCATAAAAATCAAGTTTATACTGAAGACGCTGTTCACTCATCTGACCGTTGGGAAAATAAATATTAAATAATGTAAAATTGTTATAATCCAGTTGAATGATCCGCCCTTCATTATCAAATTCAGGTTTGGAAAACAAAGTGGTCACTTTTTCAGGTTTTACTTTTGAATAGGCTGCAACACCGCTATATCCTTTTTTTATAGTTGAATAGGACCAGAACGATTCATAGGAAAGCAAATTGATCATATCATCGGTCCGCTGTTCTTCCTGGAGTTTTATTTCCTGGAGCAGAAGGATATCAGGATCAAGGGTGCGAATAATTTTTGTAAAATCTTTTTTCATTACTGCCCTTAATCCATTTATATTCCATGATATTATTTTTAACATTTCAACATTATCCTTGCATCCGCTATGACACACCGGTCTCTGGTGCAGATCACGGGATTTAAATCTACAGATTCGATATCATTTTCAAGTTCCATGACAAACAAAGAAAAATTAACCATCAAATTGGTTAAAATTTCCATATTTACGCCGGCCATCCCCCGGTATCCTGATATAATCTTTTTTGCTTTCAGCGATTCCACCATGGAAAGGACCTCGGCAGGCTTAAGCGGAGCCATCCTGACAGCCGTGTCATTATAAATTTCAACGGATGTGCCGCCAATGCCAAAAACAATAACCGGTCCGAACTGAAAATCATTTTTTGCCCCGATAATCACCTCAATGCCCTGAACCATCTGTTCAACAAGAATATTTTCGCATCCGGCAAGTTTCTGCAGTCTTACCATTTCTTTTTTCAGGTGATCAGCTGACACAATTCCTGTAACAACCGCCTTGTGTTCTGTTTTATGAATAATTTTTTTTGAAACAGCCTTTGCCACAACCCCAGATTCTGATTTCTTTAAAAATTGACCTGCTGCTTCAAAGGAATTTGTTAAAATAAAATCAGGTATATCAAGTCCCTGTAATTTCATTAATGCCTTTGCATCCGGTTCCAAAATCCATCCTGAGGATTTGCTTTTCTCTATGATTTTTTTGCTGTTCTTCTCTAACATGGTCTGCACCTCATTAATGCCTTGGCCATGAGCACTGCTCCCTCCACAGAGGATGCCACCGGAATATTATTGAGTTCAAACCCTTCAATGATAATTTTATATTTATCTTCATTGGGAACATATGCAATCATTGGTTTGCCTTCATTTCTTGCCACCTGACTGAGTTTTGCCCCGATATCAGTGGAAATACCTGGTGAGTAAGGAATCAGCAGGGCCATGATACAGTCAATATTACCATCCCTTGACAAATGTCTTGCCGTTGTAACGATATCAGAGTCTGTTGAGCTTCCAGTGAGATCCAGAGGATTGGCAAGGGAAACAATATTTCTGATTCCCGATGACAGTTTCTCTTTAATAATACCTATTGTTGCCGGGTCTATTCCGGGGATGGGAATTCCATGCAGCTCGCATGCATCGGCAGCTATAACACCATGTCCACCGCTCAAAGTAATAATACCGATATTGCCGTTTATGCCTTTGGGGTAACAACTTAATGCCTCGCAAAAGGATGTCAGTTCATATTCATTATCGGCCTCAGCCACACAATGTTGTTTCATGATTTCAGAAAAAACCCTGTAATCCCCTGCCAGAGAAGCTGTATGGCTGGAAACCGCCTCAATTCCCTTTTTGCTCTTTCCGGCCTTTAGAACAATCACTGGTTTGGAGCATTGTTCCACTTTTTCAATAAATTGACGACCTTCTCCTTTTTCAAAGCCTTCAATATAAAAGGCAATGACCTTTGTCTCAAGGTCCTGATCCAGCCAGTCCAGCATATCTGTTTCTCTTATACAGGCCTTGTTTCCAATACTGACTGCGAGGGATATGCCAATGCCCTGCCCTGCAAATTTAACCATCTGATCCACTAGAACGCCACCGCTCTGGCTGACAAAGCCGACATTGCCCTTATCAGGGCGAATGATTCTCTCTCCCGGCAGAAAAAATGTATCCATGTAATCCGGGGCATAAATCCCAAGACAATTGGGACCGACAAAGGGAAAAGAGGCTTCTTTTGCTATATCCACCACCCGTTGCTGTAAACTTAAATTTCCAGATTCGGCAAATCCGCCGGATATGATCACAGCACCACCAACACCCTTTTGGATACATTGTTCTACTACCCCGGGAACATACTCGGCACGAACTGCAATAACTGCGACATCAATATCTTCCTGAATATCCTCAACTCCCGGATAAAGTTTTTCCCTGTTGAGAATTCCCCCTTTCGGATTCACTGGAAATGTTTTAACCGGATATCGCAGATGATTTTTATTGTAGATCACATTAGCCGGGTGGTTGTCCTGTGATGTGGACACTCCGATAACCGCCATAGTCGATGGCCTGAAAAGATATTTTAAATCCACTTTTCTTCCTTTGCTCCGGCAGGATTAATTTACTGGTTAAAAAAGGGTTGATACACCCTTCATCAACCCTTTTTACTAATAACAATTAATTGATTAATTAATTGTCCTGGTCAGCAAGATAATCATCATACATTGTTTCCAGAATAAGTTTATGCTTTGATTCTTCCTGAACAAGAATCATGAACACTTTTTTTGCATCTTCATGGTCTGTCTTGCCCGCAAGGTTGGTGTACAGCTTGACTGCATTTTCTTCTCTTTTCATGGCAATTTTAAGGATTTCAGGCATGGGCATCCCTTCTTTATACTCTGTTTCCACCATGTAATCACTGATTTTAAGATCTGTAATTTCTTTAAATTTATAGGAATCAATTTTTTCTTTATTGGCTGTCATATCTGAAAGAAGACTAACATGTTTTTCTTCTTCTTTTGCAAAACCTTCAAATGTCTGCTTCAGTGATGCCCGGGTAGCTTCTTTGGCTAAAGATGTATAAAATTCAACTGCTTCTTTCTCATT
>JAHOYS010000209.1 GCA_019038815.1 Desulfobacterales bacterium
CCGGTTTGATTGCAGGCGGCAATATAAAGTCCGTTGTCAAATGCCCTGGCTCTTAAATGCCGAATCCAGGAATCGTATTTTTCCTGTGAACTGCCCCTTGGGGATGCATGGGGAATAAAAATTATATCTGCTTTTTTTAAAGCCATGGCCAGTGAAAGTTCTGGAAAATGTGCATCATAGCAAAGCTGGATACCAAATTTAAATCCATGTGATTTAAAAATCGGAATTTTATTTCCTGCAGTAAAATATTTTTTTTCAAAAGGTGCCGTATGGATTTTTCTATATATTGCAAATGATCCGTCAGGATCAAATACCAGGTGCGATGCATATATAATTTTTTTTGGGGTTTTCTCTGCCAGGCCAATAAGTATAGTAATTTTCAAATCCTTGGCCTTATTTGAAAACAGGTCTATCAGATCATCATTTATGGGCTTGCAGATACTTGTTATATCAGGGCCTGCAACATAACCCGTTAGATTCATTTCAGGAAAGATAATAATTTGAGCATTCTTTGCACTTGCCGAAGAGATAAACTGAAGACTTGAGTCAAGGTTTTTTTTAAAATTTCCAGCAATGCAGTTTTGAACGATAAGAGCGGCTTTAATCGTTTTCATAATTTAAAATTGGCACTTATTTTAAAAACTTTTGTCGCGGGCAGATTCAATATGGTTTTAACACCGGTTGTTTTAATAATTTGTTCAAGATTGGTTTTTATGATTTCAACGGAAGGGGCAATAAATGTAAACCATATGTTGAATTCGTGATCCCGTTTATAATTGTGCGTTACCCCCGGATAGGCATTTACTGTCTTTGTAAACAGCTTGATTTTATCTTCAGACACCTTGGCTGCACAAAGAGTGGAGTGGTATCCGAGCCTGTCAGGGCTGAAATTCCCGCCAATACGCCTGATAAGCATATCTTTCTTCATCTGATTGACCCTTTTGATCAATTCTTCTTCTGAAAGATCAAGTTTTTGAGCAAGAATTTTGTAGGGCCTGGCGTCAATAGGAAAATCAACTTGGATATGGTTAAGAATTCTTTTGCCTTCATCATCAATTGCTGACATACCTCAACTCCTGGAAGAATATAAAAAGGCTCTGCATTAATCATGCAGAGCCTTTAAAAACTAATTCAAAATTTCGAATGGTGTTTTTACTATACACATCCTGTGGGTTTTGGAAGACCGGCCATTTTACATGCCCCTTTTCCAGGTCCTGAGGGAAAAAGTTCATAGATGTGTTTTAGTTTAAACTTGGTCAGTTTGGAAAGAACACGAACCATTGGAGCAATACCATTTTTTTCATAATAATCCTGGAGAACTTTTACAAGTGTCCAGTGTTCATCAGTAAGCTCTTCTATACCTTCCTGACCTTTAACATAATCTACCCATTCTTCAGAATAAGAATTATAATCAAGAAGGAATCCATCTTCATCTATTTCGAAAGCTTTCCCGTTAAACTCGATTGTTGCCATTTAAAATTACCTCCGTTAAAGTGTTGTTTTCTATCAGTTTAAGGCATCCAGCCTCAGCTTCAATATTTGGAATCTAAACATATCTTAAGCAATGCTTGCTTGTCAATATAAAATAAACCAGAATCAATATTCTTTAGGTGTTTGATTAATTTGTTCAAGAGTAAAGACCGGGCCATCTTTACAAACAAGCTCCTTTCCAATATTACATCTGCCGCACATGCCGATTCCACATTTCATCCTGTTCTCAAGTGACATGATAATCTGGTGTTCCTTATATCCAAGCTGGGTAAGGGACGGCTGAGTAAATTTAATCATGATCGGGGGGCCGCAGATAATGGCATATGTATCCTCATCAGCCTTTGGAGCATTCTGTTCTACAATTGTGGGGACAAATCCCGTATGGTATTTCCAATCCGGGTCATCGGTTCCATCAACTGTAATATGCATATTGATATCATCTCTTTTTTCCCATTCAAAAAGTTCCTCCCTGTAAAGAAGCATTCCAGGAGATCTGGCACCATAGACCACATCAATATTTTTAAATTTAGATCTATTGGCGGGGTCAAGCATATAAATAATGGATGATCTTAAGGTTGTAAATGCAAATCCACCGCCTATAATAACCACGTTTTTATTTTCAAGCTTATCCCAGGGGTACCAATTACCCAATGGACCCCTGATTCCCATAATATCCCCAACCTTCATATTATGAAGATGGGCTGTAACAACGCCTGTCTTGAACACGGTAAACTTGACAAATCCTTTTTCAACAGGGGAAGATGCAATTCCAATAGGTATTTCTCCCACACCTGGAATAGACAATTCTGCAAACTGTCCGGCCTGGTATGAAAATTTATCTTCATCTTCCGGATTCAGAAAAACGAATTTAAATGTTTTTAAGGATTTATCTTCGGTTGCAATTTCAATATCATCAATGCGAACCGGATATGGCAGATAGGGGTTTTCCATGTATTTCCTCCTTTGTTCGCTAATCTTGTTTCTCGTATGAGTTCATAGTAGTGCACACCTCACGTATGTCGATATTGACCGGACAGCTTTTAACACATCTGCCGCATCCGACACACATGATGCCCTGGTCATATTTATCAAGAAAATATTTCAGTTTATGCATAAACCGTTGACGGACTCGCTGAACCTTTGTTTCCCGGGGGTTATGCCCTGTGGCATGACGGGTAAACAATGAAGACATGCAGGTATCCCAGATTCGAAGTCTGACGGAGTCCTTTTGCTTGACCTCGTCCTGGATGTCGAAGCACCAGCAGGTCGGGCACACATATGTACAGGTGCCGCAATTAATACAGGAAAAGGCAATATCATCCCAGAAAGGGGCTTCATGAAGCTCAAGGATGGTCTTTTCTTTTAATTTAGCCGTATCAATATGAGAAGCAATGTTTTTTTCTGCTTCTTTTCTTAAAATATCAAAAAGCGCCTGGCTTTCCTTTTCATCTGCCTGGGTCTTAAATTCACAGGCATTCATAAAGACTTCGCCTTTATTCGTCAAAACTTTTGCCAGATACTTATCATCAAGATCAGCCAGAAGCACATCCAGGCCCTCTTCGCCAAAGGGTCCTGTCCCGGTAGAAGTGGAAAAATCAAAAGGCCCCGGCTTGTTAATACCTAAACCAACAAATGTGGTTGCCTCATAAGCATCACACCAGTAGGGATCACGGTACTCATCAGTATCAAAATTGAGATTGACAAGCATGATTGCCTTTGCATCATAAGGTCTGATACCTACAACTGCTCTTGGTGAGTAATCGATTTCTGCTTTTTTCATGATGTGGTGGTCTTTTTTAGATTCATCAAGGGTTGCGCAGAGCATTTTTTCAGTTTGAGGAAAAAGAATAGATTTTGCCGACATAACAGAATCATAATAGTCCATGTCCGGCAGTATATCATGTTCAAGGCTCTTGATAAGAAAACCGTTTTCATCTTTAACAGGACCAAAAAGCTGATAGGTTTTCCTGGATTTTTCAATGCCTTTTGCCCAGTCTTTTTTATCAATTGTTATAAATTTCATTGTTTATCCTTTTTTACCCCTTTTTTACTTGATAAAATCGTCGGGATCATCCGGACTGTATACATCCAATGGCGGACGTTTGTTTTGGTCTAGACCTGCTTCCCAGCCAAACATTTCAAAAGAATCTTTATTCAGCTTTCTTGTAAAATCTCTGACATTAATATCCATGGGGCAGGCTTCAACACAGGCACCACAGTCTGTGCAGCGGCCGGCACAGTGATAGGCTCTTAAATAATGAAAGGTTCTTACATCTGTTGCATCCTGACCTTTACCCACCCATTGGGGACCGGATTCATCAACAAAACAGGTGGGGCAATAGCATAATGGACAGGCATTCCTGCAGGCATAGCACCTGATGCAGTTCTTTAAAAGGTTTTCAAAATGATTCCATTTTTCATCAGCAGTCATTTCTTCAATTTTACGGACATCGGCAAATTGGTCTTCAATTTCCTGCTCTTCCACAAGGTCTGCTGCCAGGTCATCATAAATCACAGGATTCCTGTGCAGGCAGGTCATGCAGTTTGCTTTAAGAATATCTTTTTTAGCAATGTTTTTTTCATCAGAAAGTGTTTTAATGACAATGGATTCATCAATTTCTGAATAGGACGTAATTTCTTCATTAAAAAAAGATGCTACCTTTGTCTTGTCAATCATGCCTTTACAGGGAACACCAATTATATGAAGCTGTTCCCTGTTGATTTTATTTTCAATAATATGGGTGACAATATTTCGGCAATCACATCCTTTAGCTATAATACCAATTTTTTCCTTTCTGTTGGTAAGATAGTTGGTAAGATTAATACTGCAATTGTTGTTCCATATGAATTGCTGGGCCTGTTCAGGAGTCCTTGCAACATGTGGACTTGTGGCCATGGGGATGGTTCCCTGCTTAAAACCAATGACCAAGTCAACTTTTTCATCCTTTAAAAGGGCAGCAGAAAGTTCCCTGATTTTTTCTGTATAATAGTCCATGTAACTCATCCCTACGCTGGTATTTTAACTAATTTATTATTGGGGCCGACTGTTTCAACAATCTTAGTCACTTCTTTTACTACATCTACAAATTTGGTTGCTTCAGCAGAAGAGATCCAGGAGAAATGAAGTCTTTCTTTTTCTATCCCCATGTGTTCAAGAAGGTTCCCGGCAAGAGCAAATTTTCTTCTGGCATAATAATTACCATCCAGGTAATAACATTCACCAGGATGTCAGCCTGACACCCATACAGCATCTGCTCCTTCTCTGAATGCTGAAAGAATAAATTTAGGGCTCATTCTTCCTGTGCATGGGATTCGAATGACGCGAATATCAGCCGGATACTGCAACCTGCTGACACCGGCAAGATCGGCCGCGCCATAACTGCACCAGTTACACAGAAAGCTGATTATTTTTAATTTTTTTTCACTCATTATTCATTATCTCCTTATACAGCAGCGGTGGCCGCATCTTTTTCCTCTTCTTTGCCTGGTTCAGTTTGTTCCACATCGCCTGATTCAATTTCATCTAAGGCAAATATCTGGGCAAATATCTGGTGATTATCAAATCCTTTAAGGTGTAGTGCACCGGATCTGCAGGAGGCAACACACAGCCCGCATCCTTTGCAGAGCACAGGGTTAATTTCAGCCTTGCCCTCATACCGTCCTTCATGGGTAAAAGAAGGTGCAGAAAAAGGACAGATGGATACACATACGCCGCATGAACTGCATTTTTCCTGGTCCACCAGAGCCACAGTCCCGTCCATGTTCATCTTCTTTTTGGCAAGAAGTGTAACAGCCCTTGTGGCAGCAGCCATAGCCTGGGATATTGATTCGTCAATGGGTTTAGGTGCATGGGCAAGACCGCAGAGAAATACTCCATCTGTTGCACAGTCAACAGGTTTGAGTTTTGCATGGGCTTCCATGAAAAACCCGTCAGCGTTTTGTGCGACTTTATACAGAGCGGCAAGTTTATTTTTCTTTTCAGGAACAATAGAAGAGGCCAGGACAATCAGATCACTTTTTATTTTCATTTTTCTTCTAAGGGAAGTGTCGGAAAAAAGAATTTCCAGTTGATCCTCATTGACAGCCACTTCAAGTTCTTTTTCAAAATCAAACTTGATAAATTGTATCCCTTTTGTCCGGGCCTGGGTATAAAGATCTTCTCTTAATCCAAACGGGCGCATATCACGATACAGTATAAATACATTCATTTCAGGGTTTATTGATTTTAATTTCAATGCATTCCTGATAGATTGAGTGCAGCATACTTTTGAGCAGTAAGGACGATCTGGTATCCTTGAACCAACACACTGGATAAATGCAGCCGTTGCTGTGGATTTTAAGTCGTCATCATTGTTCAAAAATTTCTGGTCCAGTTCAAGCCCTGTAATGACACGGTCATCTTCACCATAAAGATATTCTTCAGGTTTCAACTCTGAAGAACCCGTGGAAATAATTGTAACGCCGTGTTTTAAGGTTTCACTGACACCGTTTTCACTGATATGAGTTTCAAAATTTCCAACAAATCCATCAACATCTGTTATTTCGGTATTCAGGTGGATATCGATTAATTTATTTTCTTCAACAGACTTTATCATTGAACTGAGATTGGCCTGGATATCTTCACCCTGCCAGGTTTGATAAAGCTTGTTTGCCTGACCCCCAAGTTTGTCTTCCTTTTCCAGGAGATGGGTATGATATCCTTGATCGGCCAGTGTTTTTGCAGCCATGATGCCTGCAACACCACCCCCGATAACAAGGCCTGACTGATTAATTTCAAGGGTGGGTTCTTTTAAGGGTTCATGTAATGCAACCTTGGCAGTTATCATCCTGACCAGATCTTTGGCCTTTTCAGTCGCTTTCTCAGGCTCTTTGGCATGTATCCATGAACATTGGTTCCGGATATTGGCCATATCAAAAAGGTATTTATTGATGCCCGCATTTGTTAATGTCTCCTGGAACAGACCTTCATGAGTTTTAGGTGTGCATGCGGCTATGACAACCCGGTTTAATTGTTTTTCCTTTATAATGTTTGTAATGGCATCCTGAGTATCCTGGGAGCAGGAAAACATATTCTCCTGGGCAAACTCAACATAGGGCAATTTTTTAGCCATTTCAACAACAGCAGGCACATCAACTACACCTGCAATATTAGTCCCGCATCTGCAAACAAAAACACCGATTCTCGGTGCTTCTCCTGTTATATTAATTTCTTCGGGGACCTCTTTGGTTTTTGTAAGAGACCATCTGTTGTCCATAAGGTCTATGCCTGCCATGCCGGCAGCAGCACTGGATTCAATAACAGAAGAAGGGATATCTTTTGGAGCTTCAAAAGCACCGCAGATAAAAACCCCTGGTTTTGACGTCTTGACAGGTTCAAAACTATTGGTGGTAACAAAATTATAGTGATCAAGGCTGATATTCATTTTGCCTGCAAGCTCAACTGCTTCATCTCCAATGCACAGTCCAACGGATAATACTACAATATCAAAGGCTTCTTCCTGTCTTATTCCGGCTTCATCTATGTATTTGATAATTTGTGTATCTGTTTTTTGATCAGGAACAATATTGGTGATTTTGGATTTAACAAATCGTATGCCGGATTCGTCTTTTCCCCTGTTATAGAAATGTTCATAATCCTTGCCGTGGGTCCTTATATCCATATAGAAAATAGCGGTATCCAGAGGATCATGGCTGTGTTCCTTGGCCAGCATTGCTTCTTTTACAGCATAGGTGCAGCAGACCGAAGAACAATATCCATTGGAACCCAGGTGATTGTCTCTGGAGCCTATGCATTGCAGCCATGCTATTTTTTTAGGCTCTTTTTTATCAGAAGGCCTTACCAGATGGCCTTCATAGGGCCCTGCAGAAGAAAGTATCCGTTCAAACTCAAGACTTGTTACAATATTTTTAGATTTAGTATATCCGTAAACATCGTGCTCTCCGGGATCATAAGGTTTGCAGCCCGAAGAAATAATGATAGAACCAACATTCAGGGTGATGTCTTTTGGCTGGTCTTTATAATTGATGGCATCGGTAGGGCAGACTTCTTCACATTTCCCACATTTCCCCATTGTAAGATAAATGCAATTCGTTGCATCAATTGAATATTTTAAAGGCACTGCCTGGGCGTATTTTACATATATTGCTTTTCTTTTCCCAAGGGCTTCATCGTATTCATCATCAACTTTCTTGGGACACTTTTCAGCGCACAAACCACAGGCAATACATTTATCCATGTCAACAAATCTTGGATGTTGAACAATATCGACTTTAAAATCACCTGCTTCACCAGAGATATGCTGAACTTCAGATAATGTTAGAAGTTCAATATTTATATGCCGGCCGACCTCGACCAGTTTTGGTGAAATAATTCACATGGCACAATCATTGGTAGGAAATGTCTTGTCCAGTTGAGCCATAATCCCGCCAATGGAGGGTGACTTTTCGACAAGATAGACATAATATCCGGAATCAGCAGCGTCAAGTGCTGCCTGCATGCCGGAAATTCCACCTCCAACGACCATTATTGAACCTATTTTTTTTGGTGACATTTTTTCTCCTGTAAACAACCTGACTTTAATCTTTTTTTATAAAAAATTTTTATTCAGTGCTCGGGGTTTCTTTTTTTATAACTTTTTTTTCAACAGGTTTTTTAGTTAATTTTTTCTTTTTTCTTTTTTTCTTCAACTTTTTTTCTTTAGTGTCAAAAAGTTTGGAATAAACTTGATCCAAACTTTCATTGCCTTGATTCTCCTGGTTGTCAATTCCCAGTTCTTCTTTTCCAATACCCAGACGAAGTCCTAAAAGCTGTGTATATAAAATTGAAGGAAGGTTGTATTCATTATTCCTTTTTGAAGCAATCTGATTCTGTATTTTATCAAATTGCATATGGCACCACGGGCATGCCACGCAAATAAAATCAGCACCTGCTTGTTTGGCACTGCCTAATTTTTTTTCTGTAAGGTCATAGGATAAACTGTCATTAATCCCAAGAACCGGCGCCCCACAGCACTCCAGTTTGGATGCCCACTCAATGCTCTTTGCCCCTGTAACTTTAACAAGGTTGTCGAAAAGCGATGGTGAGGCCGGATCATCAAATTTCATGATTTCAGAAGGCCGAAGAGCATGACACCCATAATGGGTGGCAATGTTAAGATCTTTATAATGATCTTTTGTTTTTTTGTTGAGTTCATCTATTGTAATATCATCGTTCAGTACGGACAAATAGTGTGATACCGAGGAGGTTCCCTGATATTTGAGACCTTCTTTTTCCAGAATTGTATTGATTTTAGCTTTTAGATCATCATCCTGCCTTAAAACCGCGTTGGCCTTTTTAAGGCTTCCAAAACAACATTTGCAAAGGGTCAGTATGTCTTTTCCCGCATTCTCCGCCAATGCAATGTTTCTGGCTGATGACAGCACCCATGCGGTTTGATCTGTATTTTTCATGGGATAACCGCAGCAATTGAACTGTTTTATATCTATGAAATCAACATCTAATTTTTTCAGCACAGCCCTTGCTGAAGTCTCGTACTGCTCAACTTTTGCCGGTATGTTACATCCGATAAATAATGCAAATTTTTTCATATTTTTTTCCATTGCTGTACTTTTAAAATGGTGGAAATATTTTAATTAAGTTTTATGTATCTATATGAGCATAGAACATGTCATGATTCTTTTTGGGAGTAAAAACAATCTTTGGACACTTTGTTTTTAAGCTCATAAAAAATATCAGTTATTTTAACGTTCTGGGGACAGTGTTCCTGGCACTGATAGCAGGTAACACAATCCCACAGCATATTAGATCCAAGGGCAAGATTTTCAAGTCCAAGACCTATTGATCTCATCATTTGATGAGGAAGAAGGTCAAGAACCTGCTCGGGTTTTTCATAGTTCATGACCACCGGACAGACATTGGTACAGTTTTCACATGAAAAACAATATGAAAATGTGCCATCCTGATGGGATTGTTCTTCTTTAAATTCATTACTATTGGTTAAGGATAGAACATCTGTTGAGTGGCTCTTTTTCTTATACCTGGAAGCAATAATGCCTTTGGCATGTCTGGCCGGCATATCAGAAAGCACGGCACCAAAATCATCCCGATTGTATGTACGATTATAGGAAAAAGGTGATAATACCAGAGGCGTGATCAATGTACCGGATCTGATAAATTCCTCCCTGACGTCATACCAGAGTTCTTTAAGGTTTATTCCGGCCGGACAGACGACCGTACACCTGTCGCAGTTTGAACAAAGATAAATACCCTCCTGAATTGCCATGAATTGTGATGAACCAAGGTCTTTTGTTTTAAAATACTGCCGCAAAGAGAGCATTCTTTCAGAAGGCAGGATGGTCATGTTGTTTTTAACATCACAGGCCGGACCTGCTGAGCATGTTTTACTGCAGGTATTACAATGAACACAGGCATCAAGTTCGATCAACTGGCGAGTGGCAATATTCAAAGGATTGGATGTTTCTCTTTGCATTATTGCACCCGTTATTAAACTGATGGGAGTGGTTATAATATGAAGCATTTTAGTAAAGGGCAAAAGAGCAAGGCCAATAAAACAGGCAAGGATATGAAAATAATATAAAAATGTTACAATACCAATACGATCAAGCAGCCCTCCTATGGGCTTCATTATTTTTGACACAGCATATCCGGCAAAGGCAGATTGAGGTCTTGTGTGGCAGTCAACGCAACTTTCTTCATTGATTTCTTCACCGGCCGCAAGGATTTCCTGGGAAATATCACCACTGATATTTGGAGAGACAAGGCCGTAATATTTTACCCAGTATGCTTCCAGGGCCAGTATGTCTTCTTTATATTCAAGAGCGGAAAAATCTTGTTCCATGTCTCTAAAATCGGTAAAAGAGATAATTTTCGCACCTTCTAAAAAAATTCCGGACAGGATAATGACAGCAACAATAAAAATTGCATAAATATCCATTTTATTAGTGCTTAGCCTGTGAATTTTCATAAAAAAGCGACGGCAAATGGCAATAGCGATTCCAACTAAAACCATAAAACCGAAAAAATCTCTCAGAAACATGTAGGGATTAACAGTTGAATAATATGAAGTAAAAATTACGTCTGACACAACAGTTTCCAGGGCATGCATAAAGAACAGCAGTATAAATCCCCAGAATATCAGCATATGCATTACCCATCGCAAAACATCCTGTTTAAGAATTTTATGCTGGAAAAGCACATCAAGAATGAATGTTTTTAATACAATCCCAATTTTTGGGCTGAAAACAATGCCAGGCATTGCTTTTAAACTTGAAACCAATCTTTCGGCAAAAGTAGAATTCTGGGCTTGAATTCCGATTTTATATGAAAACCATTGGACAATTTTAAAAAGCATCCCAATAGCAAGTAATATAAGTGATGAATTAAAAAAAAGATCAAAAGCCATAAACCAGTTCTCCTAAATCATCAAAACAGATATGATTTTAAAATTAATAGATGTTATATTGATTCCAATCATCATGTGTTTTGATTTTATTTTTATAACACTAATCATTTAATACAGCGTGAATATCATACAAAAAATAATAATAAAAGTATTATCAGCTGAAAAAAATAATAAGTATAAATTTCATTTTCAAATAACACAAATTGAGTTATAGAGCTATAAAACAAGGGTTGTCAACAATTATTGAATAGATGGAAACATTGTTTATGAAAAGAATTATTATAATTTGCGGCCCCACCGGGATTGGTAAAACAAGTTTTGCCATCTCAGTTGCCCGGCGTTTTAACGGAGAAATCATTGGCGCTGATTCAATGCAGATTTACAAGTATATGAATATCGGCACTGCAAAACCAGACCCTGAAGAATTAAAACAGGCACGACACCATCTGATTGATTTTCTTGATCCCAAAGATGATTTTGATGCCGGCTTATACGTTAAGGCTGCAGATAAATCCATTGAAGATATCACAGCCCGTGGAAAAATTCCCATTATAGCAGGTGGTACAGGGCTATACATCAGGGCTCTTTTAAATGGGTTGTTCCGGTCAGAGCCTATATGTGAAAAAACATTGTCTCAATTAACCCGGGACCTTGAAGAAACGGGCAGCCTGAGCCTTTATCAAAGGCTTGAAAAATGTGATCCCAAAGCTGCTCAAAAAATACACCCTAATGATTCTTTCAGGGTGATCAGAGCTTTAGAAGTTTATCAGACAACCGGCCAAAAACTTTCTGACCGGCAAAAAAATCATGACTTTGATGACTTAAGGTACAAGAGCATTAAAATAGGGCTTTATATGGACAGGAAAAAACTATATGACCGCATTAACAAAAGAGTGGATATCATGCTTAATCAAGGCCTGCTCAATGAAGTAACAACCCTGGCTGAAAATGGATATTCCTTTGGTTTAAAATCCATGCAGTCCATTGGGTATAAACATATGGCCATGTTCATGAACAATGAAGTCGATTGGACAGAAGCAGTCCGACTGTTAAAACGGGATACAAGAAGATATGCCAAACGGCAGTTTACATGGTTTGGCAGGGATAAAGATATAACCTGGTTTATGCCTTCTCAGTTCAACCTGGCTGAAAAGCTGATAAAAGAGTTTTTGACATAGTTTTTTATTTTACATATAGTCCATGTTCTAAACATTATGGAAGAACAAGAAAAATAATAAATAAAATTAAGTATTAAAATTAATGAAATCTGAATATCCAAATTTTTTACACTATAAAAATTTAATCATTTGCATTGTAATCTTATGTTTGGCCGCATGCACACAGCTGCCTGTAAAACCACCCATTGAAGAATACACGGGATATGAAGTACCGCCTGATCCACCAGAAGAAGAAATTGAAGATGACCAGCCAGTGATTTCGATTAGTGAAATTTTATCTATTGAAGCCCAAAAATTTTCTTTGCAGGGAAATTACCAGGATGCTTTGCTTGTCTACAATCAAGCGCTTTCTCAAGCCAGTGAAGATGAAAAGCCCTCCCTTATCTTTCGCATTGAATTGGTTTTGATGAAAACACCGACAAAAATTATAGAGGAATTTATTGATATAAAAAATCTTCATATTCCAAGATCCTTATTGCTGTATTGGCTCGGTTTGAATTATGCATTGGAAAACAATGCTGTTAAATCCAAAGAAGTACTTGAAATATTTTTATTCCAATATCCTGACCACCCATATTATTCAGATGCGGCCGATCTTGTGGATGTTATCAAAAAATCGCTTTTCAACAGGGATACGATTGGCTGTCTTTTGCCGTTGACAGGAAAATATGCTGTTTTTGGTCAAAGGGCATTATCTGGAATTCAGTTGGCCATACAGGAATTGTCAAAAAAATATTCCAGGGAATTTAAACTCATCATAAAAGATACTCAGGCAAATCCGGATATTGCAATTGAAGGGGTCAGACAATTATATCAAAAAAATGTTGCCGGAATAATCGGGCCTTTATTAGCCGTCAATCAGGCCGGTCTGGAAGCTGAAAAATTGCAGATACCCATGATCGCATTAACACAAAAGAGTAACTTTCCTTTGCAGGGAGATTACCTGTTTGCAAATTTTATTACCCCTGAAATGCAGGTTCAGACTCTTGGTGCCTATTTGTTTTTAAAACTGGGCATAAAAAAGGTGGCAATTCTCTATCCAAACGAAAAGTATGGTAAAAAATATATGGAACTTTTCTGGGACATCGTGGATGAATATGATGGGGAAGTTGTGGGTGTTGAACCTTATGACGGCAGGAAAACAGATTTCACAGAGCCGATACAAAAGCTTACAGGACAGTTTTTTCCTATTCCTGATTTCCTGAAACCTGAGGCTATTGACCCTGAAAACAATGAAGCACTTTATGAAGATCAAAATATCGACTTACTACAAATTGCTATTGAATCTGAATCCCGGGAAGAAAAAGAGGAAGAAAAAATCCAAATTGATTTTGAAGCATTATTTATTCCAGATTCTCCTTCCAAAGTGAATCTGATACTTCCACAACTCGCATTTAATGATGCCAGGGGCATGTATCTTATTGGAACAAACCTGTGGCATCATAAAAGCCTTTTGAAAGAAGCAAAGGGATATAACAAACACGCCATCATTACTGATGGATTTTTTGATGGCAGCCAAAATCCTGCTACAGTCCGGTTTGCAAAAAAATTTGAATCCCTTTTTAATGCAAAGCCCAAGTTTTTAGAGGCCATATCTTATGATACGGCTTCCATGCTTTTTTTAACGGCCATGGATGAAACGATTGATTCCAGGCAGACTTTAAAGGATGCCCTGCAGGGCAGGCGTATTTTCGAAGGAGTGACCGGTAATACCATTTTTGACAAGGATGGGATTGCTCGCAGAGAACTTTTTCTCATGACGATTAAAAAAGGGAAGTTTGTTGAAATCAATCGGTGAAACAAGCATCCTGGCCGGTTGTTTCCAGTACTGACTGCCAAAGCCGTCCATGCGGATCTATATTTTTCCTTTTTCCTGCTGAGGCATCCATGGGCACATGAACATAATGATTGTTCCAAAAGCTGATCAGTAATTTTGTTTTACCTGCCATTCCGGCGTGGACAGCATCGCGACCAAGAAAACCGCAAAACACACTGTCATTGGCATTGGCCGGCAGACTTCTGATAATATAGCTCGGGTCAATATACTTTAATGAAATGGGAATATTTTTTGCCTTAAACCATTGTGAAATCTTATCTTTAAGAAAAAGTCCAATATCCTGGAGTATAACATTTCCTGAAGGGTCAAAATCTTTTTTCTGATCATCAAAAAGATTTTGACCGGCACCTTCAGCCACAATAATAACCGCGTGCTTCCGGTGAATAATTCTATTTTCAAGAGCCTGTAAAAGCCCGGTTTTCCCATTCAAGGAAATATCAACCTCGGGAATGAGAACAAAATTGGCATCCTGCTGTGCCAGTGCAGCAGTAGCGGCCAGAAATCCGGAATGCCTGCCCATAAGCTTTATTAACCCGATTCCATTGGGATATGCTTCAGCTTCATTGTGAGCCCCTTTTATGGCAAGTGTTGCAACATCTACCGCCGTATCAAATCCAAATGACCGGGATACCAGATAAATATCGTTATCAATGGTTTTTGGAATAGCTACAACCGATATTTTTAAATTTCTTTTTTCGATTTTATCCGCTATTTTTTTTGATGCCATTAATGTTCCGTCTCCACCCACCAGGAATAAAATACCAATATTCATCCTTTCAAGACAATCAACAATCATACTGATATCCTGGGTTCCCCTTGAGGAACCTAAAATCGACCCTCCTGTATTCTGGATTCCGGAGACGGAATCAGGGTTTAAATCCATCACGTCATGTCCAAAATCAGGTATAAATCCTTGAAGACCATGCCTGATCCCATAAATTGTCTTAACATTATATATGTGGTGAAGTTCCAACACCATGGACCGAAGAATATCATTCAATCCGGGGCATAACCCGCCACAGGTTACAATGGCACATTTGAGTTTGCTTGGATCAAAATATATTTTTTCTCTTGGACCTGCCTGATCAAAACTGATAATTTTTTTTTGGGCTGCTGCCAGATGATTCATTTGAACATCAACAATTATCCTTGCTTCATCTGAAACAAATCTTTTTACAGGTTCTTCCGGCTTTGTGTGGTGTTTAAGAGGGGAAATGATTTTTGCTTCACCAAGAGTTGGTATATCGGTGTTAAAATTTCGGGTTTTCATTGCCCCCTCCATTAAATTGGAAAGACCCTTTTCCCAGAATATCATGTAAATGTAAAAGTCCGTCAAGCCTGTTGTGTTTATCGACAATGGGAAGCACTGTAATCTGGTATTTTTCCATAAGATTTAAAGCATCATATAAAAAAGATTGGGCGCTTAATGTGCGTGGATTTTCACTCATGACAGTGTCAACTGACCGGGTGTTTAAATTTAATTGATTATTGGCTATGCAGTGCCTGACATCTCCGTCTGTGATAATTCCTTTAAGTTTTTTTTCTTTATCCAAGACAATCACTGCGCCTAACTTGAATTTGTCCATTTGTTCTATGGCAAGGCTCATTAAAGACCCTGCCAACACCCATGGGGCACTGGATGCTTCAAACATGATTTCACCAACCCTGCAGGAAAGGCGCTGTCCCAACATTCCTCCTGGATGGGACTTCATAAAATCACTCTTCTTGAATTTTTTTTTGGTAATCAAAACAACAGCCAGAGCATCTCCCATTGCAAGCTGGGCCGTCGTACTTGCCGTCGGTGCCATATTAAATGGACAGGCCTCTTTTTCAACCCCTGTATCAATGATAATATCACATGCTTTTGCCATGGTGGAATCAATTTTTCCCGTAAACCCGGCAACCCTGCACCCGATATCTTTGATCACAGGAAGCAACTGGTTGAGCTCACTGGTCTCACCGCTGTTGGAAATAGCTATAAAAACATCAGCCTTACTCACCATTCCCAGGTCGCCATGAAGGGCTTCAACCGGATGTAAAAACATTGAATTTGTTCCGGTGCTGATGAGTGTGGCAACAATTTTTTTGCCGATAAGACCTGATTTTCCTATTCCCGACACTACAACCCGCCCGGTAGAACTGCATATTGCATTAACAAGCTCTTCAAAAGAGGCGTTAATATTCTGAGTTAATTTTAAAATACTGTCGGCTTCAATTTTTAACACTTTTTTTGCTGTATCTGTTATCATGATTGAATTCTAT
>JAHOYS010000280.1 GCA_019038815.1 Desulfobacterales bacterium
AAAATCACCATGGGTGCTGCTGAAAAGTTTGACAGGGAATTATATGGTATTACTGATCCTTACGACGGCTATGTGAGCTTCAAACAGGATTCCCTTCAGAACAGCATTGACAGTTTTGAAACGCAGATTGAAAACATGGAAGCAACCCTGAACCGCAAAATGGAGACAATGATCAATCGCTTTGTGGCTATGGAAATGGCGTTGAGCAAGATCCAGACTCAGGGTGACTGGCTTGCGGGTCAGATCAGTGCTTCCTTTAGTGGGTGGAAGAATTGGTAGCGTTAATTGAATAGTTGTGAACGAGATAAATTAACAAGGAGGATATATTCTATGTATGGAAACGGAAGTGGGATTAATGCATACAGGCAGACAAATGTGATAACGGCAGACCCCAAAAGACTTGTTTTGATGTGTTATGAAGGAGCAATCGGCAATCTGAAGCTTGCAAGGAAAAAGTATATTTCCGGAGAGTATGAATTAAAAGGAAATGCGCTTCAAAAAACACAGGAAATTTTATCTCTATTGATGAATAGCCTCAATTTTGAAAAGGGGGGAGAAATAGCCAGGAATCTCGAGAGTCTTTACAATTATATGCTGCGTCGCATACTCGAAGGGGATATA
This sequence comes from Desulfobacterales bacterium, assembly GCA_019038815.1. GTDB lineage: Bacteria > Desulfobacterota > Desulfobacteria > Desulfobacterales > Desulfobacteraceae > Desulfobacula. Next base: position 622 of record JAHOYS010000280.1, read on the forward strand.
AAAAAGGACGTGAAAGCCTTTGATGAGGTAATTCTGATGCTTAGCGAACTCGAGTCGGCATGGAAGGAGATTTCCTGCGCTCCTGAAGATTCCTGTTTTACCCATGATACCGGTCAGGAAAAACCCGCAGCTTTAAGAGTAGCCGGAGCGTATTAAAATGAACAGAAGCGATCATGTACAGATATGTGAACTTTTAGAACTTCTAGAGAAAAAACTGAATATTTTCAAGTCCTTTTTGTCAGCCACCGTACAGATGAAGGATGCTGCTGATCTTCAGAAGATGGAAAGAATCGAACCGTTTGTAGCAAAGCGTGAAAACTGCATAAAAGTTATCAAAGGGATTGACACCCGGATAAACAGGATCAAAAATTCCATGTCGGCTTTGCCGGAGGAAGTAATGGAAAAAATAAGACCGATCACAAAGGCCATCGATGATACCGTCGCAGAGGCAACACAGCTGAATAAAGGATTTGAAACCATGCTTATCCTTCATCAGGATAATACAAAAAAACAGCTGTCAAAGATCAGTCAAAACCGGAACGGGGTAAAGGGCTATGCAGCCATGTCCCGCGGGGGAAAGCAGTCTATATTTTTAAATGTTACATCATAAAGGAGGAAGTATTAAAAAATGGATATCACAATAAATAAAATTGCCATGGATGGCATGGAGTCTTTAAAGGTGTCGGAGGGTTCAGCAGTGAATCAGTCCGTTGCTTCCGAAAGTCCACGTGCAGAAGAAGACCGCAGGCAAACAGTTGACAATCAACAGGTAAAAGAATTAACGGAAAACCTCCAGGGCTATGTAGACAAGATGAATATAAATGTGGCCTTCTCCACATACGGGGAAAAGAATAAAAATGTTTCAGTTGTTGTGTCTGAAAAAGAAACAGGCAAACTCATCCGTGAAATTCCGCCTAAAGAGTTACAGCAATTGCATGTAAAAATGAAAGAGCTTGCAGGCATGATTTTGAATGGGATTGCTTGAATTAATCGAGGACCATTCGACTAATCAACTATTTGATCATTCTTCTCATTTTTCACATCGGAGCCAAGTCTGAGGAGTTCTCTCTGCCTTTTAAACACATACCTGATGATCATTTCCTGATCGACTTCAGACAAATCTATAAATTTGACTGCGGTACTATATCTGTTTTCCGAGTCGGATTCGGATTCTGTGACCGACATGACTTTGCCAAGCACATTTATCCATGTCCTGGAAGATAGAGGGAGAAAAACCCTGAATGCAATGATATCACCAATTAAAAAACGATGATTTACAGCTAATCTCATTCCGGAACCACTGATGTTGATACATTCACTGCCGGCAGACGTATATTTCTCAGTATCTTTGCTTTCCAGTATATTCAGAATATGGTCTATTTTCAGATTTGTCTGATATATAAGTTTGTAGAGTAACTCTAAATCAACTCCTCCTTCAATTTCGGGCACCTTAATGGGTTCACCAAAAGTCTTGTTAAAAATAATTTCCGGTTTGCTTTTGCACCTTTTATAATCTTCCTGTGCAATTTGCCGGTAATCAACTTTGAGTATGTCATCTACCCTTACATGCCCTCTCTTTTTTACTTCCGCCATTTTAATTTCCAGAAAATCTTTTGAATCGATAACATTATAATGTATATCCTCTTTTGAAACGTAAGTGTCTGTTCTGCCGGGGCCACCTTTCAATAGCTATAATAAGCAAAACTCATGCCAAAAACTTGACCCTGTTTTATTCCATGAGTTTCCTTACATTTTCACAGCACAGCTAATACTCTGTTTTAAAAAAAGCGTCATTTTTTTGTCATTCATGTCAGGTTTAATGACAATTGTTTCTGCCGATCGCTTGCCAGTCGTGGTTTTGTTTTGATGGCATACATATTGCTGTTACACTTATATCATGTGGTAAGAATTTATTTTAACCGGCAGGCTATTGTAACCGACAGAGCGGAGCTATATTTTTTGTCTGAAAATATTAATCAAAATATAATGAAAGGATGGTTTCCAACTCAACCACTTAACTCTTTGATGAGGTTTGTTTTGACAGGATATCCAGCAGGCTGTATGAAATTTTGTCGAAGGCTTCTTTATTATTTCCTTCAGATGTCAGGGTTACAATATCGGTATATTTATTTAAATTTTCAGATTTAAGACGTATCGGATTTCCCACCCTGGTCTGTTTGCTGTACGCTTTAAGAACGCTTTCTACCTGATAAGTTGTTATTGTCATGCACACCTCTCATATTATGAGACCTTATGAAAAATTGAATTTTCATAAATCTCCAATATTATAATCGGCAAAAGGATTTAAAACTTGAGATAATTTTCAAATGAACGATATGAAATCAAATAATAATAACTCAATAAGGTCTGCACACGGCAGATTGCTTATCCTTCTTGTTTTAACAGCATTGTTAATTTTTTTGTCTGTTTTGGCTTCGGAAAGCTTCGGTAGTGATGCTGAAGATAAATATCGCAGTTTTTATGTAGTGTCTTCATATAAAAATTTTGATGATGCCGCAGCACTGGTCGACAGGCTGAAGGCGCAGGGGTATGATCCTTTCTGTAAAACAGTGAGTATGCCGAATAAAGGAAATTGGCGTCGTGTATATGTAAAAAGCTATGAAAATAAAGAAGAGGCTTTGCTGAACGGCAAGAAACTAAGAGAAAAGGGTATGTTTAAAAACTTCTTCTTATTATTAAAAACCGACTCTGGAAATCAAAAGCATACACCTCCTCCTCCCCCGGTTTTGGTGGCAAAAACAGAAATGGATTCACCGAAAACAGAAGAGGTTGCAGATAAAGTTAAACTTTACAAGATAACCTATGACAAGGATAAAGAGGCTGCGCCGCCCCATAAAACAGTGGCTACAGATAAAACAGTGGCTACAGACATGAAGGTGGCCGGTACCCCGTATGACAGCGCCATGAGTGATTTTGCATCTGGAAACTACAAGGACGCTTTAAGCAAATTCAAAAAGATAGCTGAAAGTGAGGACAATGAAACCGCTCTGAGGCACATGGCTGATTGTTGCTGGTTTTTAGGAAAAAAACAGGATGATAAGCGGTATTTTTTGGAAGCCGTTGACCGATACAGAAACATCATCCGGAACTATCCCGATTCAGTGAAAAAAAATGTGCGGGCTCTCTATAGACTTGCCGAAAGTTACAGCCGGCTGAATCTTCATCACGAAGCATTGATAGAATTTAAAAATGTCTGTTCAAAATATCCTGAATCGGACTACGTCCCCAAATCTTTATATATGATGGGTAAAACGCACTACAAAACAAAAAAATTTGAAGAAGCAATCGGGAAGTTTAAAGAATATATAAAAAGATTTCCGGACGGTAAACATGTCAGAACCGCATACTTTAATGTGGGAGACTGCTATTCTCGAATACGTCGATTTAATGATGCTGATGTCTGGTACGACGATGCGTTGGAAAGGTGGCCCGCTCTGGAAGATATTCCGGAAGATACCCTCTCGAAGCTGGGATCTCATTACTTTAAAGCCGGAAACCATGATGCCGTCCTGAAAGTGTATTTTTTTTATCTGAATTTGTTTCCCGACGGCAAGCATGTCAGAACCTCTCTTTATACGATCGCTCGTTCCTTTGAGAAAGCGGGGCGATTGCCTCTTGCCCTTAAAACACTCAGTCTGGTGGTTGAAAGGTATCCCGGAAGCAGGGAAGCCCAAAGAAGTGCGCTTATTATGGCAAATATCGGGGTTTCGTATCCAAAAATAAAATTGCCGGCGCATATCTTTTCCGGAATGGATTATTACGGAGCTCCGATTGAATCGTACGATAAAATAGCAGGAAAACTTTCCGATCTTGCTATAGCAGAAGAGTTGATATTTCGGAAAGGAGATGCCTTGATCAAAAAAGAAAGACACAGAGAAGCATTTAATAACTACAGGCTCCTGCTGAATAAATTTCCTTATGGAACATATAAAAAAGCAGGTGAGAAAAAACTTATCTTGAGTGCCGGATACCTGATTGATGATTATTATTCAAAAAAAGACTATCTCGCTGTTTCAGAGGTATATTTTAATTTTGACAAAAAAGTCCTCTTTGGAAACGGCAATTTTGACATGTTGTTCAAGATCGGAACCAGCCTTAAGAAAATCGGTCTGTCAGACCATGCGGCCGGATGCTTTGAGAAAATGATCACCGCATTCGAGAAGGATAAAAGAATAAAATCGCTTTTTCTTGCCGCAGCAGAGACTGAGTATGGCCAGGGAAAATATGAAGACGCCAAGAAGAGATTGAAAGAACTGCTTAAGGAAAAATCAGGGGCAGATAAAAAAACAGTGGCGGCTGCCGGGAAGCTGATGGGAGATATTTCTTGCAAAGAGGGGCTTTTCAAAGAGGCGGCCGGCTTTTACTCGGAGGTTCTATATTCCGAAGCAGGGGGTAAGGATCAGATGCCGGATGTCCGTAAAAAGTATGCTGATTCATTAAAAAAGATGGGGCTGTATTCGTCAGCCCTTATAAATTATAAGAGGGTTCTGAAAAATTGTGGTGACAACGTGCAAAAATGTTCTGCTCCCGTGCTTATGGGTTCCTATGAGGGATGGGGAGATTGTTTGTACAGTGAAGGAAAGTACGAGCAGGCGATCATGATGTATGAACAATCTTTGGGAGACGATTCTGAAGGCAAACAGAACATGTGGGCTATATTAAATATAGGGCGGGGGTACGCAAATCTGGGCAATATGCCTATGGCGGATCAATCATTCAGCTCAGTAACAATGGAAAGCGGCAATGAATTCTGGTCCATGGTCATGGAGTATTACACAGCCAATAGAAACTGGACTATAGATATGAAGCATGCCCTGAGGAATTGGGGAATCAAAGATTTGTCCCCCGCCCTCCCCCAACCTCTGAGTAGTTAATGACTGAAAGGAGCTTATGACCAATTTGGATAGGACAGCTAAAGAAGGACCGGAGAAGAGCTTGTTTTTACAGCAGTCATTTAAGGATTTTGATGTAGCAACCGCAAGGATGCAAAAGGCCTTTGCCAGCCTGGAAAAAAAATTTGAAAATATAAACAAAGAATTAAAATATAAAAACATTGAATTGCAGGAGGCCCTGGCAGAAAAAGAGAAGATAAGCAGTTATCTTCAGAACATACTCGAGAGTCTTACGACTGGTGTGGTTGTAACGGATATGGAAGGAAAAACAACAATGATAAATCGGTGCGCCGAGATGTTTACAGAGTTTTCGAGAGAAGATGCCGTGGGCACAGATGCCGAAATACTTTTTGAAAACAAAATTCCATCCGGTTCGAGAGGTTGCTTCGACTTTAAATATCTTGATGACGGCAGCTTGGGAGAAAAAATAAGACTGAAAGGAAGGACATTGGAAACCTTTGGTTCCGCCGTCAAGACGGGAAGTGGAGATGAAATAGGAAAGGTTACTGTCCTTCGTGATATTACAAGGCTTGAGAAACTGGAAGCAAAGATAAAAAGGACGGAAAAACTTGCCGCAATGGGTGAAACTGCAGCAAACCTTGCCCACGAAATAAGAAACCCTTTGGGAAGCATAGAGCTTTTTGCATCTTTATTGATAAAGGATCTGAAAGAGAAGAAAAACCGCGACAGGGCATCTCATATTATAAATTCGGTCAGGGATATGGATAACAAGATATCTAATCTGCTTCTCTTTGCAAGAGACCGGAAGCCGCCGATGAAAAAGGTCAATATCCATAATGCACTTAAAGAGATTATAGTTTTTTCCGAACAGATTATTAAAAAAGAGGCTATCCTTCTCACGGTAAACTGTCAAGATGCTGATCCGATCATTATCGGCAATGCCGAGATGCTGAAACAGATATTTTTGAATCTGATGCTGAATGCCATGCAGGCGATGCCAAAGGGAGGAAATCTTTATATCGAAACACGAATTCTTGATGGCCTCTATGAAGGAGGAATTAGCACTTCAAGCATAGAAATCAAGTTTATGGATACGGGTTACGGGATACCCGACGAAAATATAAAAAAGATATTTGACCCCTTTTTTACCACAAAGGGAAAGGGAGCAGGCCTTGGCCTTGCCATTGTCCACAATATTGTCGATATTCACGGCGGTTCGATAGATGTGGAGAACAATAAAGGCGGTGGGACTGTTTTTAATATTATATTTCCAATAATTGCGGAGAGCCATGAAAACAAAAAAGATCTTAGTTGTTGACGATGAGCCCTCAATGAGGATTGCTCTTTCTGAATCCCTGGAGAGTTGCGGATATCAAGTTGAAACCTCAGAGAGTGGCACAGATGCCCTGGCAAAATTTGAAGAGGGTAAATTTGAAGTCGTTATAACGGATATGAGGATGCCCGGGATGGGTGGCATGGAGGTCCTGCGTGGCATTAAAGAGATCTCTTCCAAAACCCCTGTTGTCGTTATAACGGCCTATGGAACGGTCAATACCGCGGTCGAGGCGATGAAAGAGGGGGCTGCAGATTTCATTATGAAACCTTTTTCGGTAGATCATCTGGAATCGCTTGTTAAAAAAGTGGTGGCTGAAAAAAACGGAAAGGATGAGGTTGGATCGGAACATGATTCAAAGGGATGTTTGTCTAAGGAAAAAACAATTATTACGAGAGATGAAGCAATGCTCGCCCTCCTGGAGTTGTTGAAGGGCGTATCAAAAAGCAATTCAAGTATTTTGATACAGGGTGAAAGCGGCACGGGGAAAGAGCTGGTTGCGCGTTATATACACCGGCACAGCGACAGGGCAAACATGTCGTTTGTGGGGGTAAATTGCGCAGCTATTCCCGGTAATCTCCTTGAAAGTGAAATGTTTGGACATGAAAAAGGTGCGTTTACCGGTGCATCCCGGAGGAGACTGGGTAAATTTGAGACAGCCGCCGGTGGAACATTGCTGCTGGATGAAATCAGTGAAATGGATATTCAGCTTCAGGCAAAACTCCTTCGGGTCATCCAGGAATCCGAGGTCGACAGACTGGGTGGCGTGGCTCCCGTGCCTGTAGATGTTAGAATAATTGCTACAACAAATGCAGATTTAAAGAAATATATTGAAGAAAAAAAATTCCGGGATGATCTCTATTACCGCCTGAATGTAATACCAGTCAGAATCCCTCCCCTGAGAGAAAGAAAGGGAGACATAGTTTGTCTCTGTGAATATTTTCTGGAAAAATACAGCCTGCTCAGCAGAATAGCCAGACCAGGATTATCAAAGGAAGCGGCGGAAATGCTGGGAAATCACAGGTGGCCGGGCAATGTGAGGGAACTGGAAAATGTGATGGAAAGAGCGGTGTTGCTATCCGGCGGTGGGACGATCCAGCCTGAACATCTCTATCTGGAAAATGAAAGCGAGAGGAACAGACAACCGGCGGGAGCAGCATTTGAATTGGCTGCCTTAAAAAACGTTACATTAAAGGAAGTAGAAAAAAGGCTTATCCTTGAAACTTTGAAGAAGGCGGAAGGAAACAGAACCCGGACAGCAGAGATTTTAGACGTAAGCGTGCGAACCATCCGGAACAAGCTCAATGAATATAAACAGAGAGCAGAGGCCAGTTGACTTGCCGTGGAATCATGGAGTGGAGATATATTCTGGTACGGACATTGCATAAAAACAGTTTACGGGATTAACCCTGAAAGGAATAAATAATGGATGCGCTATTTGGAAAAACCATAGAAATGTTGTCTACGGTTCTGGATTTTCGATCGGCAAGGCATAAGGTAATAACCTCGAATATTGCAAATATAGATACTCCGGACTACAGGCCGAAGGATATTGTTTTCAAAGAAGCTCTGGAGGCTATTACCAGTAAAAATGGGGTGACGATGACCAAAAGCAGGGGCGGACACATGCCCGAACAGTCGATTTCCACTGACAGAGCCGGTTTTGAGGTGATCAATTCAGGAGAAAAGGTCAACCTTGACAGTGAAATGGCAAAACTTGCAGAAAATAATCTTATGCATAATCTTGCCGTAGAGCTGCTGGCAAGAAAATTCAGAGGTTTGAATACTTTTTTAAGGGAGGTAAAATAATATGGATTTTATGCCGGCTTTTCAGGTTTGTGCTTCAGGACTTGCAGCCCAAAGGGCAAAAATGGACGTTATTATATCAAACCTTGCCAACGTTAACACAACACGTACTCCGGAAGGGGGGCCGTACAGACGAAAAGTCATTGTCTTGTCTTCGGACCCGGTACAAGGAAGTTTTGATGATATGATGAGAATGGTAAAGGTGGCGGCTGTTGTGGAAGATAAAAAAAGCGTGAAAATGGTCTTTGATCCGGCTCATCCCGACGCAAACCCAGAGGGCATTGTGGCTATGCCTGATATCAATACAGTTACTGAAATGGCAGATATGATTACTGCAAACAGGGCGTATGAGGCTTGCGTTACAGCATTCGATACAACAAAAAATATGGCGCTTAAGGCGCTGGAACTTGGGAAGTAAGGAGGTGCTTTAAAGATGAATAATATGCTGATTCGGGGCGATCTGATGCCCCCAATTTTAGATACTCCGGGGAAAAGTGGTAAAGTCGGAGAAGGCGAAGGTTCTTTTGGCAACCTTTTAAAGAACAAGATCGAGGAAATCAATAAACTTAAATTAGATGCTAACAGCGCTATTGAAAAAGTGGAACTCAGTGATTCAGGAAGCATTCATGAGGCAATAATTGCCATGGAAAAGGCAAGTATTTCCTTTAAGACAATGCTGCAGGTAAGGAACAAGATGTTAGAAGCATATCAGGAAGTCATGCGGATGCAGGTGTAAAGAGCATGGATCTTAAAATTCACAACAGGCAACCAACCAGTAGCTATCAATCAACAAACCCCTTGAAATAAATATATGGATTCTATGTTTCACTTTTTTTCTCAGTCATGGAATGTTTTTAAATCGTTAGCCCCATCGAAAAGATTATCCATTCTTGCTGTCGCTTTTATTACTTTAATCAGTATAGTGACATTTGTCGTCTTCGTAAATCAGAAAGAATACACGACACTTTTTTCCAATCTTTCTACTGAGGATGCAGGAGCGATTGTTTCTGTATTGCAGGAAAAAAAGATTCCCTATAAGGTATCTTCGACCGGTAATTCCGTATTGGTTCCTGCTGAATATGTTTCTGAATTAAGGCTCACCCTGGCTACTTCAGGGCTGCCCCAAGGCGGGGGAATGGGCTTTGAAATATTTGACAACAAGAATTTCGGGGTCACCGACTTTGTGCAGAAGCTGAATTATCAAAGAGCCCTTCAGGGAGAATTATCACGCACAATCACCGGCCTGGATGAGATTCAACACAGCAGGGTTCATATCGTAATACCCAAGGAATCACTTTTTACTGAAAAACAGGCAAAACCGACTGTTTCCGTTATTATAAAACTAAAAACAGGAAGACGTCTGCTGTCATCTCAGGTAGAGGGAATAGCCTCCCTGGTGGCAGGCAGCGTGGAAGGATTGAGCCCTGAAGAGGTAATTATAGTTGACAGTGGAGGAAATATTCTGTCAGCGACTAAAAGCGGGTCCCAATTGTCGAAGCGGACAGATTCACAAATGGAATTTCAGAGAAATGTGGAAAAGAGCCTGGCCGACAGGATTCGAACCATGCTGGAAAATGTGGTGGGAAAAGAAAAGGTTGTAGTAAGGGTTTCCGCAACTCTTGATTTTAGAGTTATGGAAAAAACAGAGGAGTCATATGATCCTGAAGAACCTGTTGTGAGAAGCATGCACCGCAGGAGCGAAAAGTCGAATTCCTCTGATAGTGGAGGGCAAAGCACTGTCAGTCCCACCGGCGGACCCAATGAAAACGCCTATGGCACAGGTCATGAAAAAACGGATGAAACAGTCAATTATGAAATAAACCGGATTGTCAGCAAAACCGTAATGCCGGTAGGGGAAGTGGAAAAATTATCAATGGCTGTGCTGGTAGATGGAATTTATAATAAAAATGATAAAGGTGTTGAAGAGTTTCAGCCAAGATCGAAAAAAGAGATAGAAACTATGGAAAGCCTGGTTAAAAGGTCGATTGGATTTGATGCTAAAAGGGGCGACCAGATAGTGGTAAGCAGCATTCCTTTCAGAAAAGTTGAATTGGATATGGGGCCACTTGAGGAGGAGGGCTGGAAGGCTAAATTACATCTGATTATTCCTTTAATAAAATATTTTGTTCCATTAATTGTCCTTATATTGGTTTTGGTTTTTATTTTGCGGCCTTTAATTAAATTTATTATGACAAAAGAGCTTAGTGCGGGAAGAGCTCCTCCTGTTGGTGTTGCCCAGTCACAAGACAAAGATGTTTTTTTGGATCTGGGAGGAGGAAAAATGGATGAAAGCCTCAAAGGCCTGGATGCTGTTAAGAACTTGGCTGACCAGGATTCCAAGAAATTTGCAGAGTTGTTGAGAAACTGGCTCAGATAAGGATAAAGGAAAATTATATGGGCATGACAAAAGAAGAAAAAGCAGCGGTACTTCTTTTATCTTTGGACGAAGACGTGGCAGCAGATGTAATGAGAAACCTTTCACCGGATGAAATCAGACGTATCGGAAAATGCATGACCGGGTTAAGCGGACTGGCGAATGAAGATGTAGGAAGTGTTGCCAGGGAATTTTGCTCGCTTGCCGAGGCAAAAGGGAACAGGATTATGTCTGTGAAAGGCAGTGCTGTCGAAAGCATTGTATTGAAAGCGATGGGAGATGTTAAAGGGGCAGCTCTTATAAAAACAATTGAAGACGGCAGCTTTTTAATGGAGAGTCCAATTATTGAAAATCTGAGGAATACAGACACACAGACATTGATTGCTTCCACAAAAATGGAACATCCTCAGACCATGGCCCTTATACTGGCGCACCTTAGACCGGAACAAACATCTGAGATTATGGAACAATTTCCACCTGATAAGCAAGAAGACATTGCAAGGAGAATCGCGACACTGGGAAGCGTTCCGCGTGAGTTTATGGAGGATATGGCAAAAACTCTTGAATCAGGAATGGTTGAAGAAAAAGATCAGGGAGAACAACTTGGCGGAATTAATATGATTGCGGATATTCTAAACAAGATGAGCCGATCAGATGAAAATAGAATTTTAGAATCGTTTGAAAAAACAAATGCGGATTTAGCGACTGATATCAGAAACCTCATGTTTACTTTTGATGATATTTTCAAATTGGATGACAGGAGTTTAAAAATCTTGCTTGAAGCCGTAGATCGTGAAGCTTTAGCCTGTGCACTCAAAATAGTTGACCGTACCATGAGAGAAAAGATTTTTAAAAACATGTCAAAACGCGCTGCCGAAATGCTCAGGGAAGATATAGATGTCATGCCCCCAAAAAGACTGTCGGAAGTTGAAACAAACCAGAGAACGATTATTGATACCGCAAAGAGACTGGAAGCTGAAGAGAAGATAACAATATCAACAGGTAATGAAGAGGATGTATTTGTCTGATTCCAATAAAATTGTCAAGGCGCAGGATATTAAACTCACAGATTTGAGGGAAAAATCGCGGGTTCGTTTTATTTCGGGCATATGCCATATTCCGGTAAATGAAACAAGTTTTAATGCCCATGAAAATAACATGCATATCGGTTTTGGGATCGAAGGAACTGAGAAACCGATAGAGGAAAAAATAAAAAATGCGGAAAAAGAAGCATATGGCAAAGGATTTTCAAAAGGAAAAACAGAGGGAATAAATCGAAAACAGAAGGAATTGGCTCTTGCTGCGGAATCTCTTGCAAAATTGATAAAAGAATTAAAAGTACTGAAAGAAGACTTTCTGAAAGATTCTGAAAAGGAAATAATCGATCTTGTTTTCTCAATAGCCGGCAGTGTTATACACAAAGAAGTGAAAACAGACAAAGAGATTGTCCTTTCTGTTCTTAGCGATGCGATGAGGACTATACAGGAGAAGAAGAATGTCAGTATCCGCTTGAACCCTGAAGATTATCGTTACATAACAGAGGCAAAATCCGATTTCCTCGATAGCTTCGGAGATATATTGATTGAGCAGGACAAAGAAATCAATCAAGGCGGAGCAGTGATAAAGACACACCTGGGAACACTCGATGCCAGGCTGGATCAGCAGTTAAATAAAATCAGGGAGCAGGTAGCAGATGTTGAGAAGCAGTAATCAGGTGTCGGGAATGGATGCTCACAGTTCACAGTTCCGGAAAATGAAAACATAAATATGAATTTTGAAAAATATCATAACGCCGTCAAAACGACAAACCCCTTCCGTGCCTATGGAAAAGTAAGCGGGGTTATCGGTCTTCTGGTGGAAGGCTATAATCCTAAAACTTCCATAGGCGATATGTGCCGGATTTATCCGAATGGCGGCAACAGAGCAATAAGCGCGGAGGTTGTGGGGTTCAGGGAAGAAAAGGTTCTTTTAATGCCTTTCGAGAATCTTGATGGTATCGGGCCTGGCTGCAGGATTCTCTCCACGGGGAAAAAGTCGAATGTCCAAGTAAGCCATACTCTTCTGGGAAGGGTCATTGATGGTCTGGGCAATCCTATTGATGACAGAGGCTCAATAGAATCAGAAGGCGAATATCCAACCTATGCTAATCCGATCAATCCTCTTAAAAGGCGCAGGATAAAGGAGCCGATAGATTTTGGAATCAGGGTGATGAATGGCTTGTTCAGTTGTGGCAGAGGTCAGAGAATGGGGATATTTGCAGGTTCGGGAGTTGGAAAGAGCTTTCTCCTCGGCATGATTGCCAGAAATACAAAAGCTGATATCAATGTAATCGGATTAGTTGGCGAAAGAGGAAGAGAAGTTCGTGAATTTATTGAAAATGACCTTGGCAAGGAAGGGCTGGCCAGATCCGTGATTGTTGTGGCTACATCGGACATGCACCCCCTGATCAGAATGAGGGCAGCATATGTGGCGACTGCAATATCGGAATATTTCAGGGATCAGGGGATGGAAGTCCTCCTTATGGTGGATTCATTGACCAGATTTGCAATGGCCCAAAGGGAGGTCGGTTTATCTATAGGAGAACCTCCAACTGCAAAAGGTTATACACCATCGGTTTTCAGTATTATGCCAAAGCTACTGGAAAGAGCGGGGAATTTAGAGGATAGTGGAAGTATAACAGGTCTTTACACCGTTCTTGTGGAAGGTGATGATTTTAATGAACCGATCGCTGATGCGACAAGGTCAATCCTGGATGGTCATATAACTCTTGATCGTAGTTTGGCTGCAAGAAATCACTATCCTGCAATAGATGTTCTGCAAAGCATCAGCAGGTTAATGATAGATGTTGTGAATGAAAAACACCGAAAGAAGGCTAATGATATTTTAAATGTTGTAGCAACCTACAGGAAGGCTGAAGATTTAATTAATATAGGCGCCTATGTAGAAGGAAGCAATCCGGAAATAGACAATGCAATAAAAATGATAGATAAGATAAATTTGTTTTTAAGACAGGGTATTGATGAAAAAGTCAATTTTGAAGAGAGCAAAGAACAACTCCTTGCGCTTTTTGATTAGGCCGGAGATCAGGGAACCAGCATATTCCTGTCCCGACCTATTTGAACGGTTGCTATATGTTTAATTTTAACTTGCAGCCGGTATTAGATTATAGAAAGCAGTTAGAAGAAAAGCTAATGCTTGAATTTGCGGAGATAAAAAGACTCTTCAATTGTGAAAAAGAGACATTGAAAAAACTGAAAAAAGAGAGAGCTGGTTTGATTTTCCAGCTGAGAAAGATGGGAGAAAACCGGCTGAGCGCGGCTGACGCTTCAAACTACCTTTCTTATATCACTCGCATTAAGGATGATGAAAATCACCGGGAAAAAATTATTTGTAAGATAGAAAAAGAACTAAAAGAGAAAAGATCAGAGCTTGTTGATGCTTCAAAAAAAAAGAGAATCCTGGAGATTCTTAAAGAAAAAAAGCTGAAAGAATACAGGCTGTCTTTAATCAGCAGGGAACAGAAAGAGTTAGATGAGTCCTGGCTTTTAAGATTCGACAGGAGTGTAAAAAATGAAGAAGTTAATAATTGCCTGTAACATTTTGATAGTATTTGTTTTTCTGATAAAGCTTACCGCTGTCGGAGGAATAATAAAAAATTCAGAAGCCGCAAACTCTCTTCTGACTGCAGATGAGACGGCCATGGAGGATTCACCGGTTAGGACCGATGTTGCAACTCCTGTGAAAGATGTATTCGAGGACACTCTGCCAGAAGAAAGAAAGCTTCTCTCTTCTTTGATGGGGAGGCAAAAGACGCTCAATGACCGTGAGAATTTGTTACAGTCAGAAGAAAGAAGATTAAATTTGTTAAGAGATGAGATCCTTTCCAAAATTAATACATTGCAAGAGTTAGAGAAGAGATTAACAGCACTCTTTGAAATGGTTGAGGAAAGAGATAATAGAAAGTACAACAGCATGGCAAAAATTTATGAGTCTGTTCCCCCTGCCCGTGCAGGTTCTATGTTAGAAAAACTGGACATCGATACAGCTGCGTCTATACTTATGAACATGAAAAGCAAAAAAGCAGGAGCGATATTAGGGCATGTAACTCCAGCCAAATCCGTACAGATAACCAAGGAGATAACTACCCAGGTTCACCGTTCCGCTGTTCAAGAATCAAAGCTAACGGAATAGTAAAAAGCGTCACTGTTTCCCCTCCTGATTTGACCATCCAATGCTCAACCAATTCATTACTCAAACCCGGCATTTCTTTCAAGTCAATTAGGCAATATTTGCCTTATCCTAATTTCTTGCCCCCAGTTGTTTTCATAACATATTGATATTTAATGCAATTGTGAAAGCCCGTGGGGTTGGCATGTCTTTTGCTCTTATCCTTTGTAAGGTATTCAGGCTTTATCAAACTATTGGATAGTTAAGTTGTTAAGTGATCGACCACTTAACAAGGTCTGATATTAAAAGGAAAGTGGTGCTTAAATAATGACTGAGTTCAATCTGGTGAATTTAAAACAAAATGCTGGTCTTCTGGGCAAACCCGAAAAATTGCAAAAAGGGAAAGCCGGTAAGGACGCGGAGCAGATGATGCCGTTTGTTTGTGTAATGGGAAAGGCATGCCGTGCCACGACACAAAAGATGGAGGGAATTCTACCTGACCCACGCCTTGACAAAGAGAAGATTGGGGGCCGTTCCAATAAAGGGGATGCGACCACCAGGCCAGGCGGGATCTTTAATATAGACCAGGAAAATAATATTCTGAGCACGGGGAAGGATAAAACGGAAAAGACGGATCAATTGCTGCCAACGAAAGGCAAGGGAACAAAAACAAACGGATCATTATCCGGTAAGATTGATTTGTTATCGAAAAAAGACAGCCAAAATCAAACTCAAGGAGAAGTTAAAGATTTGCAGAGAAGCATTGGCCTTCAAAAAAGCAAAACTGAAAAAACAAACCCTGTTTTGAATAAGGAAAACATTGAATCCGGGCTGACGAAGTCAGGATTAATCAAAGCGGTTGTCGAAAAAAACGAGACTCCGGTACGTGTAGGAACCAATGCCCTCATTAACCCGGTTAACGAACGGGCGCTGCATTCAGGTCTTGGGAATGAAAAGGGTGCTCCCCCTGTCTTCAAGGAGAATGCCCCGGGGTTTTTAAAG
>JAHOYS010000147.1 GCA_019038815.1 Desulfobacterales bacterium
AACCGATACTACCATTTATAAGAAACTGATTCACGCATGCTCACCGAAAGGACACAATACATGGACAATCACACAAAAATCTTTTCCAAAAAAGAGAACTAAAATTGTATTAATAAATGAAGATCTGGGATTATAAAAATCTGCATATAAATTTTTTCCTTGATAGAGCATTAATACTGACACCAAAGGCTTTTGACAATTGTGAACCTTTAAATAAATTCGGTCAAAAGATCATTGGTTTGCTGTGCAAGATATAGAATCACCCCAGGGTGATCGCACGTAGATCTCCTGTAAGTACTTGATATAATAGAAGATAATTTTTGCCTAGATTTTTTAATAATTTTCTAGTACGTTTAGGTAACCAAAAACAAGGAGTTACCTATGCCAGAAGTGCCAGAGAATTCATTAGAATCCTTTTTTGAAAGGATAGATGATCACCGCCACCATAATAAGCTTCATAAGCTGATAGATGTCATTTTAATTGCAATTTGTGCAGTAGTTGCCGGGGCAGATACCTATGAACAAATAGAGAATTTTGGTAAAAAGCGTAAAAGATGGCTTTCAAAGTTTTTGGAACTGCCTTATGGGATACCATCGCATGACACTTTTGGCAGAATTTTTGAGAGAATGAATCCCAACGAATTTCAAAATTGTTTCAAGCTGTGGATTGAATCTGTAACCGACCGGACAAAAGGCCAGGTGATTGCAATAGACGGGAAAACACTGAGACGATCTCATGATAACTCAAATGATAAAAAAGCCATTCATATGATCAGTGCTTGGGCTTCCTCTAATCAGGTTGTTCTTGGTCAACTGAAAACCGAAGAGAAATCAAATGAGATCACAGCGATTCCCCATCTTTTAAGGCTTCTTGATATATCAGGATGCATCATAACCATAGATGCCATGGGAACACAGAAAAGGATTGCTAAAACTATCATTAAGAATGATGGGGACTACGTCCTTGCTGTGAAAGAAAACCATAAGACGCTTTATGATAATACAGTATTGTTTTTCAAAGAAATGGAAAGCATGAAATCAGAAGGTTTTACATTTGATAAGCATGAAACAGTTGATGGAGACCATGGCCGGATTGAGACACGCAAATATGCAATGACTTCTGATATTAACTGGCTTTCGGACAAAGAGAACTGGCCTGGGTTAAAAAGTCTGGGTATGGTGGAAAGTACCCGTGAAATAAAAGGAGAATGCAGTCACGAAAAGAGGTATTATATATCAAGCCTTGAATGTGATGCCAAAAAATTTGGAAATGCCGTCAGAAGTCACTGGGGCATTGAAAATTCAGTACACTGGGTACTGGACATAGCATTCCGGGAAGATGAAAGCCGGATAAGAAAAGGATCTGCCCCGGAGAATTTTGCTGCAATACGACACATCGCCTTGAATTTACTCCGGAATAATAAAACTTTTAAAGGTAGCGTAAAAACAAAAAGGTTGAATGCTGCTATGGATACAAAATATTTGGAGGCTGTCGTGTTCAGGTGATTGGTAACCATGCCATGGAGACAGGGACTTTGGATTATTTACATGCGTTGCCCCTGAGAATCACCCTTTGTTGTCTTGACATTTTCTGTTCTTCTCGATATTGAAATGATAGTCAGGAGCAATGGCATCGAGTATCCACGGAATGGAAATTAGTGAGAAGGTAACGGAAAATATGTATAAGGGATTAAACCCAAATGCCACTTTCAAGCTGACTAAAAACATGCCCTCTAATGATCAGATTTGTGAAGGCGTAACATCATTATGATTTTATTTAAATAATGAGAAGCCATTATGTCTAAATATATATCTCTTGTAAAATACACGTCAAAAGGCGTTGAAAATATCAAAGAAAGTCTGAATCGGCTTGCTGCTTTGTTGTGACCCATCTGATTTTGGCAAACAGCATCTTGATGATGCACTTCGCGTTTATCCTGTTTGTGGTGTTCGGTGGACTGCTCGTGTTTTACAGGAAATGGATATCATGGCTGCACATTCCTGCGATTTTTTGGGCGGCACTGATTGAATTTTCCGGATGGATCTGCCCCCTGACACACCTGGAAAACAATTTTAGAACTCTGGCCGGGCAAAGCGGTTATAATTATGGGTTTATCCAACACTATTTATTAAAAGTTATCTACCCTGATGGTCTGACTCGACCGGTTCAGATTATTCTCGGATTCGGGGTATTGATTTTAAATTTACTCGTCTATGCTGTTTTTTTTAAAAACCATGTAAGCAAAAAAAATTGTCGTTGATCAGTCATTATACAATAAAAGACCGATTCCACAACAGAATCGGTCTTTTATCCCCCCAAAAGTGCCGTGTTGATTGCCTTGGGCTTTGAACCACTGGTTCAAAAGGCGGGTGTCCTGTATTACCTTTAGGGTTGTCCTGACCATGAGGAACCTGTACATCAGTAATAGTGAGGACTCCCTTTACATTGCGTTAGAGCAAAGGCCGTGGCACAATCACAAACATTTCAGGGGTAAAATCAACTTTACGATAGATGTTCAATCGCAGCAAGCAATAGAGGAATGACAGAATAGATGAACTCCGTTTGTAACTTTAGAATATCACCTATTATCAAAAAAGCAATTTTTTATTTATTTAAAATGTTCAAAGGGCAACTTGCCTGAGATTATTCTCACGTATAAAAACTTTATTAATATTTTTAGTTTTTTATAATTCGTCGAGACATAACATAATATTTTTCCCAGTAAGGATTACCAAGATCAGACATCATGACACCATTTGATGTAGATGCATGAATGAATTTGTTATTTCCTATATAAATCCCAACATGCCTTGGATAGGAGCGAGGCATGAAAGCAACTAAATCCCCTGGTTTTAATTGTGATTTATTTATTTTTATTCCTGCAGTAAAAAATTGTTTCGTTGTCCTTGGAACATTTATGTCAAATAATTTTGTATACATGTAGTGCGCAAAACCTGAACAATCTATCCCTCTTTTGCTGTTCCCCCCCATTTTATGAGGAGTTCCTTCCCATTCTTCAAATTCTTTCAGGATTACGTTTTTAATAAAATTTTTGTCAGATTCTTTAGGTTTTGAAATAGCTTGTTCTTTAGCATTGATAATTTTAACTTTATGCTGTTTTGGCGCGCAGCTAAAAAATATAGCTATTGAACTTAGTATTAATAATATTTTAAATGATGTTGCATGCATAATAGAAGTATTCCCATTATTTATTCTGTTGTATTTGAAGGGGGTTGTCAAGGAGAAGACTGACCATTTAGTTCTTGACAATATATTACGCATACGTAATATATCGAACAACTATAATATAGGAGAGGTAAAAAATGAATTTGCCGCTGCCGCCCGACTGCCCGTATTATTTGCTTTCCAGGGCTACGCTTGCCGTAACATCCCTTTTGAAAAAAGGATTTGCCGAGGAAGGGATCAGCACCATAAGGCCGGCCTATCTTGGTGTTCTGCTCTCCTTGTGGGATAAAGACGGGCTTAAGGCAAACGAACTTGGCAAAAGGGCAGGCCTTGAACCTTCCACCATGACAGGACTTTTAGACCGCATGGAAAGAGACGGGCTGGTAAAACGGGCGCCTGACCCCAACGACAGGAGAGCCAACAGAATCCACTTGACACAAGAAGGCGTTGATGCCGAAGTTTCCGCAACAAAAGTCGTATCAGCCACCCTTAAAAAAGTCTTCCGCACTATTTCGAAAAAGGATATTGAAACCACGAAAAACCTATTGCGCACCATTCTTTTGAATTGCGGCAAGGAGAAATTAAAATGAGCAAAAAAATCGGATTTACCTGCGCCTATACACCGGTCCCTTTAATTGAAGCGGCCGGGTTTTCCCCTTTCAGGATTTTCCCTGAATCAAAGGCGCCTGATCAGGCAGGGCACCTGCTTCACGACAATTTGTGTCCTCATGTCAAAAAAGTACTTGACCGGGCGCTTGAAGATGACCTGCCGGAACTTGAAGGGATGGTTTTTATCAATTCCTGTGATTCCATGCGGCGGCTGGCCGATGCCTGGCATGAGGCAAGACCGGATGACCCGATTGTCCTGCTGGACCTTCCTTCCGGAATCAACAGCTTAAGCCTTGATTTTCTTTCAAAAGAGTATAAACGCCTGGCAAAAATCCTTTTCAAATGGAACAGTGAACCCTTTTCTATAAAAAAAATAAAAAATGAAGTTGCCAAATGGAACCTTCTTGCTGCCTCAGTTAAAAAAATTGAAGACACAATGTCCAAAGATTTTTTCCCGGGATATGCTTCCGGGCTTCAGCAAATCATCAATACAGCAGCAACGGATTCAACAGACAAGGCCCTTTTAATGGCGCAAAACAAAATTGATCCTGAAAAACCTGTCAAAGACGGGCAGTCGCCTGTTTTTGTTTTTGGAAATCTTTTGTTTGATCCAAAGGTGTATGATCTTTTTGAAGAATGGAATGTGCATGTGACTGCCAGTGATTTTTGCACCACTTCACGGTTTGTCACACCAGTGGACACCGCGACAGACGATAATATCTTCAGAGCTCTGGCAAGTTCATATATGGAGCAGACACCTTGTGCAAGAACCATGGATACCGCAAAACCCGGCGACATCGCCCAAAAAATTGTTCAACGGGCAAAAGAAAGTAATGCAAGAGGTGTTATCGGGTTTACCTTAAAATTCTGCGATCCCTATCTTGCCAGAATTCCCATGATCAGGCAGGCCCTTCAGAAAGAATCCATTCCCTTTCTTATGCTGGAAGGGGACTGCACCATGGGATCTATGGGACAGCAGCAGACAAGAATTGAAGCGTTTACAGAAATGCTGGGGGTGTAATATGATGTACGATCATTTTGACAATGCCGTAAAAGGAATAACCGATAAACTAAACCAGGACCCGGAAGGCATCAATGCCCGGAAAAAATATGTACTGGAACTGTCCAGGCTGGGAAAAAAACTTTATTCCAAAGATGAAAACATTGCATGGTGCGGCGTGACCGCTCCTTTTGATCTTCTCGGGTCCATGGGTGTCACCTCATGTTTTGTTGAATTTGTCGGTGCCATGCTCTCCTCCACCCAGACGGCAGATTATTTTTTTGAAGAAGCGGAAGATTCAGGATTTGCAACAGATTCCTGCGCTTATCACCGGGCAGTCATGGGCGCAGTATTAAAAAATGCCATGCCCAGGCCTGATTTCATTATCGGTACCAGCAGTCCCTGCACGGCCGGCCTTGCCGTTATGGAAAATTTTGCACATCAGTATAAAAAAGATTTTTTCCTTTTGAATGTGCCCCAGAACTATACACAGGATGCAATAAAATATCTATCAGCCCAGCTTGAAGAAATGGTTCGCTTTGTGTCTGATCATACAAAAAGGCCGCTGTCAAAACAAAAACTCGGCATTGCCCTGGAAAATTTTAACGCCTCAAGTCAGCTCTTAAAAGAAATTTATGATCTTGCCAAAACAAAACCCTCTCCTGTTGACAACAATATTTTAAAGGATTTCGGTACAGTCATAACCCTTTTGATGGGCACACAAGAAGGGGTTGATATCTGCCAGGCATTTAAAGATGAATTGAATCACAGGATAAAAACCAGCTTTAATCATGCCTCAAAAGAAAAAATAAGGCTGATGTGGATACAGAACAGAATCCAATATCCCTTTCCCATCAATGAGATGCTTGATGATCTTGGAGCTGTAATTGTTGTGGATGAACTCAATGATGTCACCTGGGAACCCATGGATCCTGACAAGCCTTTTGAGAGCATTGCAAAAAGAATGATTTCGATTCCCTTCAGCATGGACGCATCTGAACGGATTAAACACTTGCAGGACCTTGCCGTTGCTTACCGGATTGACGGGGCCATTAACCCCTGCCACTGGGGATGCCGCCAGGGAACAGGGATAAGAGGTCTGATTTCAAAAGGATTTAAAGATATTAATGTGCCTGTGCTGAATCTCGAGATTGATTGCGTGGATTCAAGAAATCTTGCCAAAGGCCAGATAGAAACCCGGGTAGAAGCCTTTTTGGAAATGCTTTCTTAGAAAAATTTATTTTAAACTTTGATTAAGGAGAAAATGTAATGATTTTCCTTGGTATTGATATCGGCAGTCTTTCCTGTGATGCCGTATTGATTGATGAAGAAAAAAACATATTGGCCTCGTCGGTAATCCTCACCGGGGCAAAAAACATCGAATCCAT
The DNA here is from genome assembly GCA_019038815.1 of Desulfobacterales bacterium. Classification (GTDB taxonomy): domain Bacteria; phylum Desulfobacterota; class Desulfobacteria; order Desulfobacterales; family Desulfobacteraceae; genus Desulfobacula. Next base: position 6,185 of record JAHOYS010000147.1, read on the forward strand.
TGCCCGTGCGAAAAAGAACGTCCTTGATGCAGCAGGAATTATGGAAAAGGATATCCGATCCATTATCGCCACCGGATATGGAAGAGCCCGGGTCAAAGAAAAAGATGCTGCAGTCACTGAGATCACCTGTCATGCAAAGGGGATAAAACATGTGATCCCTGAAACACGGATTCTCATTGATATCGGGGGACAGGACAGCAAAGCCATGCTCCTTGATCCTGACGGGAATGTGGTGGATTTTGCCATGAATGATAAATGTGCTGCAGGAACCGGCAGATTTCTGGAAGCCATGGCAAGGGCTCTGGAAGTGGATATTACCGAATTGGGAGACCTGGATAAAGGAGCGACAAGTGACCTTGTCCTCAGCAGCATGTGTACGGTATTTGCTGAAAGTGAAGTCATCTCATTAATTGCCTGCGGTACCGAGCAAAAAGAGATTGCAAAAGGACTTAACCGATCCATTGCAGCAAGAACCCATTCCCTTGTCAAAAGGGTGGCCGGAAATATTGACGGCCTTACCGTCTCCATGTCCGGCGGCGTAGCGCGGAACAAGGGTGTGGTAAAAGCCATTGCCCAAAGCATGAATCTTGAAAAAATAAACACTCCTGAAACACCGGATATCATAGGTGCCCTGGGTGCAGCAATTATTGGCTTTGAAAAAATTCACAGGTAAAAAAATCTTACTTGCCATTACAAAATAAATCCTTATCTTTTAAACCTATTTTTGGTATAAGAGATTTAATATATTGATTATTTTTTTGGGGGGATGTAATGAAGGTAGCCTTTCCTGTTAAAGAGAACAAGGGACTGGAGAGTATCATCGATGACCATTTTGGTGTTTCCGAAATTTTTTTAATTGTAGACCTGGAAACCCGGAAACTTGAACTCAAGGAAAACCGGAAACTTTCAGGTGAAGGACCTACATGTAAAACCGGGGTGTTCAAAAAAAAGGATCGGGTCGATGCCGTTGTTACCCGGTGCATGGGAGATGGGTCCCAGAGAAGTCTCATGTCCTCAGATATCAAGGTTTATCAGGCCCGGGAAAATACCATTCTGGAAAACCTGGAACTTTTTGAAAAAGATGAACTCAAGCTGTTCCATATATTTGACTTCTGTCAGACAAAAAAAAACAAAAAGGAAGGCGGCTGCGGACACCATCATTGATATTATCATATGATAATGATTTTTGATTGGTATTAAAAGTGTTATGGAAAAACTTGACCAGACATATGACAACTATATAAAGGCATTAACAGACATCAGCCGGGCAATCACTTCGGATCTGTTTATCGAGGACCTTTTAAAACTGATTGTCATGGTGACAGCCAAGGTTACAGGCGTTGAAATCTGTTCCCTCTGGATTGTCAATGATGAAGAAAAGCCGCCTAAAATACGTCTTAAGGCAACCCAGTCCATTTCACCGGATTATATCAAGGACCGGGAGCTTGGCCTGGATGAAGGCGTTGTAGGTTATGTGGTGACCCACAAGAAGCCTTTGATCCTGAAGGATGTTTTAAAAAGCCAGCGATTCAAAGAAAAAGAAATGGCTAAAAAACTGGGTCTGGTCTCCATGGTCGGTATTCCTTTAAAAACAAAAGAAGAAAAAGTTATTGGAGTCTTAAACTGTTTTACAGCCAAACCCCATGACTTTCCCGATACGGAAGTCAATCTTTTAAGGGCTGTTGCCAATCAATCTGCTATCGCCATTGTTAATACGGAACTTATGGTTAAAACCAGAGTGATTCAAGAGGAATTGGAAGCCCGCAAAAAGATAGAACAGGCCAAGGAAATTCTCATGCACAACCGTAGAATGACCGGCAATGAAGCCTATGGCTGGATACGCAAAAAAAGCATGGACTCAAGAAAATCTATCCGTGAAGTAGCGGAAGCCGTGATCCTTTCCAATGAAATCTTTAATAATGAGTCGCCTTAGTTCAAGCGCACTTTGAAATCTCCATCTTCTGGGATCTCACCCAGGTTTTTTTCAACAGCGAGAAAACTTCTTTTGGCATGCCATAGGGAAGATCTACAAGAGAAAATTCCTGGTTGATATCAATATTTCCGATATATTTGCTGTCAAGACCGGCTTCATTTGAAATGGCCCCCACAATATTTCCTGCCCGGACCCCATGGCGACGGCCCACCTCAATGCGGTAGCGCTCCATGCCCTGTTCCGGTGGGATGACACTGTCCTCTTTCAGCGAAAATATTTTTCCCATCTGTTTGGGTATTTGCTTTTTTACAGACAGATGCTTTTTATCAGAAAGATTTTCCCGGACCGGCCGATCTTTCACGGCTGTTTTAACTTTTATCTTTTTTTCATCTTTCCGGGCTGACAGGAGGAAGGGGGTGTCTCCATGAGCCAGCTTGGCAAGGGCGGCCGCAACCTGTGTTACGGGGATATCCTGTTCCCTGGCATACCCCTCAATCAAATCCTGAAAAAGACTTAAATCTTCTGACGCAAGGGTCTGAGTGATGGATTGTTTAAAGCTGGCCACCCGCTTTTTATTGACGGCCTTGTTGGAGGGCAGGCTGATTTCCTTGATTTTCTGTTTTGTGGCCTTTTCTATAACCCTCAGCATCCAGCGCTCATTCCGGTTCACGAACAGGATGGCTTCTCCTGTGCGCCCTGCCCTTCCGGTTCTGCCGATCCTGTGGATATAGGGTTCCACTTTGGGCGGCATATCATAATTAATCACATGGGAAATCCGGTCCACATCCAGGCCCCGGGCTGCCACATCTGTAGCCACCAGGATATCAATATAACCGTTTTTCAAGCGGTTGATCGTCCGCTCCCTGACATTCTGGGCAATATCCCCATTCAGAGCCTCTACCTTGAATCCTTTGTCCTCAAGGGTTTTTGCCACATCAAGAGTAGCGGTTTTGGTTTTGGTAAACACGATCACCCCGTCAAAGGAGACAGCCTCCAGAATACGGGCCAGGGCATGGGCTTTTTTAGTACCTTTGACCATCCAGTATTGCTGGTTGATAGTCGTAAGCTCTGTCGTGTCCGGTTTGACTATAATTTCTTTGGGGTTTGTCAGATATTTTTTGGCAATCTTCCGTATGGGCATTGGCATGGTGGCTGAAAAAAGGGCGGTCTGTGAATCATCCGGAGTTCTTTCCAGAATCCATTCTACATCATCAATAAAACCCATGTGAAGCATTTCATCGGCCTCATCTATAACTACACAGCAAAGGTCTGCAAAGGAGACAGTTTTTTTCCGCATATGATCCATGAGCCGACCGGGCGTTCCCACTACCACATGGACACCCTTCTTAAGTTGCTTAAGCTGGACCCCGTAACTCTGGCCCCCGTACACGGACAATACGTTCAGCCCTTTCATCCTTGCACCATATGTTTTAAAAGAATCCGCCACCTGAATGGCCAGCTCCCGGGTGGGGGTCAACACCAATACCTGGGGCCGTTTATTGTCAAGGTCAATCCGGGACAGCAGGGGCAATGCAAAGGCCGCAGTCTTGCCGGTACCGGTCCGGGCCTGGCCCAGCACATCCTTTTCCTGAATCAGATGGGGAATAGTCAACGTCTGGATCGGCGTGGGGATATCATAGCCAACATCCTGCAATACGGAGAATACAGAGGGGCTCAGGTTCATTTCGTCAAACCGGGTCTTGGGTAAAATTTTCTGGGACATAAGGTTCCTTAAAAAAAAAGGCCGGAATCACCGACCAGGGAAATCAAAAATTGTAATAATACACGAGTTTATTGGATTGGGCAAGGGATATTTTTTTCATGCAGAAATGATCGCCTATGAAAAGCAATTTCAGGACATCTAACTCTGAACTCATATCTTGGGAAATGAATATAGAAAATTTCAAGATTCAGGAGCTATTTCCTCTTCAGGCTGCAGAACACGGTAAGTTTGAATGGGATAGTGGAACCCTTTAACCTCAATAGTGCCGACTTCTTCGCAAAGTATTTCATCATTTACCAAGGCCCACGAAGCATGTGATAGATATATCTCACCTGGTTGACAAGCCTGTTCCAAGCGAGAAGCAAGATTTGTGTTCAGGCCGATGGCTGAATATTCCATGAATCCTTCAGAACCATAATTGCCCACATTGGCCATACCCGTATGAATGCCGCATCGAATTTCGAAGGGAAACTGGACACCCTGGTTCCACCATTTCTCTCGAATAGATTTCATTTTTTTTTGCATCTCCAACGCCATACGTAAACACGCTAAAGCATCTTCTCGCTCTCCCTTTGAATCCGGTGCCCCAAAGATCGCATAAATGCTATCCCCGGTAAACTGAGGAATGGTACCACCCCATGTCCGGACTATCTGAGCCATTTCTCCTAAATATTCATTAAGCAACCTTGCTACATCATCAGGATCAGAAGCGTCGGTAAACTGGGTGAAATCCTTGATATCGGAGAAGAACATGGTTAACTTTTTTCGCTGGTGAGATAATTCAGCGGTAAATTCTCCTTTGAATATTTTTTCCGTCACGTGCGGATCAATGTACTTCGAGATTTGTTTTTGGGCTTTTTCTAGCCTCTTGTTGGTCTCTTCCAAAGCGTTCGACTTCGTGGTGAGCTCCTCTTCGCGCTGCTTCAGATCCGTAATATCGGAGTAAATTGCGACGGTTCCGCCATCTCCGGTTTTACGTTCAGTGATCAGAATCCATTGACCACCGCTTCGTTGCTGGACTCTTGGTTCACCCGGGTTATGATGAAGCGCCATACGGTCTGCGATCCACTCTTCTATACGGCCCTCTGCATCAACAATGTGCCCATTCTCGGCAACTCCTCGAACGATCGTTTCAAACGCCGTTCCCGGTTCAATGTCAATGTCCTTATTCGGATAAAGTAATTCCTTATACCAGGTGTTACAAAGTACCAGGAGGTCATCAGAATCAAAGAATGCGAATCCTTCAGATGAATTTTCAATGGCATCAACTAACCTTCGGCGAGCCACTTCAATGTCGCGCAGATTATTTTCTTCAACTTCAATCGCAGTATCACGGAAAACAACAAGAGACTCTGCCATGCGGCCTATTTCGTCACTGCTTCCGGTTTCCGGCAAAGGCGCTCTGAGGTTCCCCCCGGCAATCGCGAGCATGCTATCGCTAAGAGCGGTTAGCCTGACAATCAGGTTACGCCCAACATAGAGCCACATGATGAGGAAGGAACTTAAGAGACTCAGAACGGCAATGCCGATTAAAATATTTCGGTTGAGCGCCTGGATCGCTATAGCTTGAATGTTCGATTTCTCAATATCCGAACTCGCACTATTTACCAGGAAGTCTACCCTGTTAGTCAAAAAATTTGACAATTTCACGTTGACAGCCAAGAGTGCTTCGGCTTGGACGATGACGGCCAATTCATTCTTTCTGATCTCCGAGAGACTCTTCTGGCCGAATGTCAGGTCCTCAAGTAAAGCGACCTGTTTTGCCAGGCGTCTTTTAGCTTGTTTTGAAACTACTAGAGAGACCTCATACAGTTCCTTGAGATATTTTTTCAGAGGAAATATCAAGACATCAATTCGTTCAGCAGTATCAGCGTCTGTGATTTTCAGCAGGTTGTTGTGAATTGAGTCGACCAGAAGGGCGGCCCTTTGTTGTGGAATCAAGCTGATTATCGAATTCACAAGATTTGACTTTTCGTTTGAGAACTTGTTTAATTCGGCCGTTTCCTGAATCCTGCTCAAATCCGCCATCTGGGAATCGAGTATGCGCTCACCAGGTGCCAGCATTCGTTTGGCTATACTATTGGCCCTTGATAGGTCACGAATCCGTTTTCCTTTGAACGTGACAATGGTAAGCCTTTTTTTCACAAGCTCATCCAGGCTTAAGAGATTTTGAGCCATATCGGCAAACAAATTCAAGACATTAGCCATTGCTGTCTTTTCATCTTCTGTCTCATAGTTTCTGCTTCGCTGCAGAAACGGCTCAAGCTGAGAAATTTGTGAGGCGATTTCTTCCGAAATTTCTATCCGTGCGCTATCGGTGTTCACTGCCAGTAAGGCTGGTGCCGCGTGCACCACACTTTCCACGCGCCGTGACAGCTCCAGCCAAGACAGAGCCTCGGGTACTCGTTGCTCAGTTATCTTGTTGAGCGCGCCACCTACCTGCGTTAGGGAATACAAACCGGACGCCGCAGCGACCAGTGAGAACATAGAAATTCCCAGAAACGCAAGCAGCAGCCTCCCTCGAACGCCCATTGATGTAATTTTGTTTGGTTCATCCACTCGGCATACATTCCCGTAGTCTGGGTCTCGATGGATTACAGCGCCTATATGAAATTGGGTTAGGTTCTATTCAACCCGCTCATTTAGCCAGCGAGTAGTCTTCCTTGCCAAAGACATACCAGACAAAAGTGCTCATACCCGTAACGTCACCCTTTTCATCGAAACCGATCCTACCCAGCACAGTATCAAAGCTGCCTGCTTTCAAGGAATCGATGACAGCTTCAGGTTTCAAGGAACCCGCCTGGATAACTGCCTGTGCCCAAGCCTGCACAGCGCCATAGCTGTATAAGGTATAACCTTCTGGTTCGTAGGCATCTTCCTCTCGAATAGCAGCAACAACGTCTCCGGCCTCCGGCTTCAAGCGCATATCCGGACCAAAAGTAAAACAAGTGCCCTCAACTGCTTCACCCGCGACGAACATGAATTGCGCATTTACAAGCGAATCTCCGGAAAACAAACGAAGGTTGGGCAGCTCCTTTTTGGCCTGGCGAAGAATGATTCCAATATCGCCTGAATAGCCCCCGGCATAGAGAACATCGGCTTGTTTAAGGACTAATTTGTCTACAATTGACCTGTAGTCCTTTTGATCTTTTATGTAACTGTTGAACATCACTTCGGTAATGCCTCGTTTGTTCAGCTGACGCTTTGTAAACATTGCCAAACCCAAACCATAAGCCTGACCATCATGGATGATCGCAATGTTGCTTTTGCTTTGATTGTCGGCCAGGTAGTTGGCGGCGATCGTGCCTTGCTGGTCGTCTCGGCCTATCACCCGAAATACATTAGGTCCCCCCTCATCAGTGACCTTGGGATTGGTCGAAGCCGGCGAGATCATTATAATTCCGGCTTCTTCATAGATCTTGCTGACGGCAAGGGAACAGGCGGAGCAAAGGTGACCGACAACGAGGATTACGCCCTCGCTCACCAGCTGCCGTGCCACCGCCTTGGCTTGTCGCTCCTCGCAATTATCATCTACTGAAATAACGACAATCTCTTTGCCAAGGAGACCGCCTTGGGCATTCAGATGCTCAAACGCCTTTTGGGCGCCGACTTCCTGCTGTTCGCCAATAGCCAGTGAGCTACCGGACAAAGGCCCTGCGATACCCACCTTGATCTCGGTCTGACCTGTAGCAATGCCGCAAGCTATCAATATAAATGCGCCTATCAGGCTTCCAAAAATTATAGTTTTCATAACCCCCTCCGTTTTTCCATTCCTACAACGTTTGATTTCCTATATTTCACTGCAATAGTGTACTGTCATCTTTTGCACTTACACCAGTAATAGTCCAAAGTTTAGAGGTGACTATACAAGCGTTAGATATGTTTATTATCTTCAAGTTCTTAAGCATAAAGAAGGCGAAGCATCTGATAATTCGAGGATGGGGTTAAATCATGTTCAAGTTTGGATATTCAATGTAAGATCAATTATAAGTTGAATATATTACAAATATATGAATTCTAAGGATGGGTCAAGAGAGTAATTTTATTTTATAGCTGCCGCTTTCGAATATTTTGTTCACCAACCAAAAAATTACATAGAGCTATTGATTTATTAAGATGTAGATGAATATTATTATATACAGGAATATGCAAGAAAGGCTTGTGATACTGTTCCTGGTTCATATGTTGTAATCGGAGCACTCAAGTTTTAATCCCTATATCTGTTTATCTGCTTGACATAATTTAAGGATTCATTTTAAAACAAATGAAATATCCAGCAGCTTTTTTAAATTTTAACATGAATGTGTTGAGAACTGTAAGGGATGCTAATGGAGATAGAACGACTTCAAAAAGAGATTACCGCTCTCAAGCGTGAAAAGAAAGCTCACGATGCTCAAAACAGACTGTTTGAAATATTCATTACTCTAGCACGATCTTCAAAAGAAGAACATGTGCTGAACGTAACCATGCAAAAGGCTCTGGATATTGTGGCCCGGCTTTCAGATGCAGAAAAGGGCAGTCTGTTCTTATTGGATACGAATGGTGTGGTAACAGACAGTATTCTTACCCGAGATCAGATAAGAGGAGAAAAACGATCCAGCCTGATTGGCAAAGTCATAGATAAAGGGCTTGCAGGATGGGTGAAAAAAAATCTTTCATCTGGACTTGTAACTGACACGAAGACAGATACCAGATGGCTTGCCCTTCCTAAGCAATCCTATAGCGTACGCTCTGCTTTCGCGGTACCCGTTCTCAGGCATGACACACTATTTGGTATTATTACCTTGATGCATTCCTTACCTTCACATTTTGATCAGGCCTCGGTAGACAGTATCCAACAGGCTGCCGATCAAATGGCGATAGCCATAGAAAATGCCAAGTTATATAAAAAACTTGAGCAATCAAAAGTTTTACTTGAAAATGCCAAACAATCTATAGAAAAATACTCCAAGGCACTTAATGATGAACTGGAAAAAGGTAAAAAAATCCAAAAAGATTTTCTGCCTCGCTATCTGCCAGAAGTTAAAAATTGTGATATTTCATCATATTTTCATTCTGCCTTGCAATTGTCTGGTGATTTTTATGATATGTTTGAATTGCCTGATAATCATATCGGCTTTGTTATTGGTGATGTCAGTGACAAGGGGGTTGGATCTGCACTTTTCATGGCATTGACTCGAAGCCTCTTGCGCATTTTTTCAGGGTCGTTCAACACTGAAAATGGTTTTGATAACTTCACCGATCTCAATAAAAAATTTTTACCAAAAAATGCCTTGAAAGCTGTTTTTCTAACCAACGAATATATTGCAAAAGAACATTGTGAGGAGGGCATGTTTGTGACATTATTTTTTGGTATTATTGATTTGTTAACTGGTAAGATTTTTTATATCAATGGTGGACATGAGCCGGTTTTAGTTATTGGAAAAAATGGAATAAAGCAGTCTCTTAAAACTACCGGACCAGCCTTAGGGCCGATTCAGGGTGCAACATACGGAATTGAAACCATCCAGCTTGAAACAGGTGATATACTTTTTGGTTATACAGATGGGGTGACAGAAGCACGATCAGAAACAAGAGATTTTTATACACGAGCCAGATTGGAAGCTATAATTAATAAAGGCCTTGGTGGTTCTGCAGAGGCTTTTTTGGAGGCTATAAAAATAGATCTGTTTTCGTTTATTGGAAATGCTCCCCAGGCTGATGATATCACAATGCTTGCAGCAAAGTGGCATCTATGAAAATTTATAAAACTATGTCAGCAAATGACAGTTACATTCCATTCTGCCCTTCCAAACACAAGGTATTGAATCAGGTTCTATGTGAAAAATCATGTAAATAATCTCTTGACCCATCAATAAGCAATTTGTATATTCTTGAGAACTAAACGCACATTCTGATTTGATATTATATTTTCTACAAATTACATTCTCGACCTATTCAACACTTTCTTAATGATCAAGTTCTGTAAACCGTCAACCTAAGCCGTGAGGTGATCAAATGACCGCAGAACAAAAAGTTACAAGAAAGCTCAGAGCCATCCTTAGTGCCGATGTCAAAGGTTACAGTCTTCTCATAACCAATGATGAAGCTTTCACGATCAAGACACTGAAAGAGTACCGGATTATCATGGCAGAAAAAATCAAGCACCATTCCGGTCGTGTTGTTGATGCTCCTGGTGATAACATGCTGGCTGAATTCTCCAGTGCTGTAAATGCGGTTCAATGTTCCGTGGAGATCCAGAAAGCACTGAAAGAAAGAAATGCCGAATTGCCGGATTGCCGGATGATAAACGGCTGGAGTTTCGTATCGGGGTCAACATTGGTGATGTA
>JAHOYS010000378.1 GCA_019038815.1 Desulfobacterales bacterium
ATGGTACCGAAGAGAGGACTTGAACCTCCACGCCTCGCGGCACTAGATCCTAAGTCTAGCGTGTCTACCAGTTCCACCACTTCGGCTTAACCCTTTTATTGTATCATCTGGTGCCGAAGGGGAGATTCGAACTCCCACAAGCGTTCGCTCACTTGTCCCTGAAACAAGCGCGTCTACCAATTCCGCCACTTCGGCACTGAACCTTCTTTTGCTGCAACACCTCAGGCAATTAAAGATTGCTTAAAAATGACAGTTAGGCTATATATATTCGTTTCTGAATTTTGTCAAGATTATTGTTCCAAATTAGAAAAGGTAAACATGGAATTAATTGAAACCATAGATCAAATTGACACTCCATTTAAAAATGCTGTCATTACCATAGGCAATTTTGACGGCGTCCATAAAGGCCATCAAAGTCTTTTTGGGCAAGTTATAAAAAAAGCAAAACAAATCAACGGGACATCTGTTGTCATGACATTTGCCCCTCATCCGCTGAAAGCGTTGGGAATCTCAGGCCCTGCCTTGATTACCAGGCGGGATCAGAAGCTTGAACTCATTGAAAGCTGCGGTATCGATGTTTTATTGTGCATCCAATTTGACATGGACTTTGCTTCGATTACCGCCCATGATTTTATTGAAAAAATTCTTGTAAATAAAATTGGAATGAAAGCAATTATTATTGGCGCAGACTATTCTTTTGGAAAAGACCGGCTGGGCAATATTGATCTGTTAAAAACGCAGGAAGACCGACTTGGATTTGAAACTATTGTTTCTGACTGGGTAAATGATACTGATTCAGACTTAAAAAGAATCAGCAGCACAAGAATACGTAAAATTGTTATGGAGGGAAAAGTTGATCAGGCCATGAAATTTCTTGGCCGCCACTACCAGATCAGGGGAAAAGTTATCCAGGGTCGTGAACGTGGCGGAAGCCAGTTGGGTTTTCCCACAGCCAACATCAAACTTCATGATGAACTCTGTCCAAAACTTGGTGTTTATGCTGTTAATGTAGAAACAACCAAAGGCAACTTCTGGGGTGTGGCAAATATTGGATTTTCACCGACCTTTGGTGACCGGATATTTACCATTGAAGTGCATATCCTTGATTTTAATCATGATATTTATAATACTAGAATCCGCGTCAATATGGTTAAACGACTCAGGGATGAAAAAAAGTTTGCCAATATTCAAGCACTTTCTGAACAGATTAAAAAAGATATAGAAACTGCAAAGGACATCTTAGAAAAAAATGGCTGTTCTTAAGATTTTAACATATCCTGAAAATTCTCTGTCACAACCGTCTGTTAAGGTGGACAATACGAATAAGGCCGGTATCGATGATGAAATAAAAAAATTGATCGGCAACATGGGAGAAACCATGTTTAATGCACCGGGTGTCGGGCTTGCTGCGCCCCAGATCGGTGTAAACAAGAGGATTATTGTCTATGATTCCAATGCAGAAAATACAGATGATGATAACTCAAAACAGGAATTTACAGCCTTGATTAATCCGGAGATCATAGCCTCCTCCGGCAGTATTGTTTCAGAAAAAGAAGCTTGTTTAAGTGTAGTGGATTACAGTGCTGATGTAAAAAGATATGAAAAAGTCACAGTCAAAGCTCTTAATATCGAGGGGGAAAAACTTGAATTTGATGCACAGGGGATTCTTGCAGTAATCATGCAGCATGAAATCGATCATCTTGACGGCATCTTATTTATTGACAGAATCAGCCTTTTAAAAAGAACCATGTATAAAAAGAAACTTGCAAAAAAACTTAACGAGCAGTGAAAAACAAAACAAATATCATATACATGGGCACACCTGATTTCAGTGTGCCTGCTTTACAGAAGCTGGCAGCACAGGATGATTTTCATATCAGCCTTGTTATTACACAACCTGATAAACCCAGGGGCAGAGGAAAAAAACTTGCGCCTTCACCTGTAAAAACCGCTGCACTGAAGCTGGGGATTGATGTTTTTCAACCGGAAAAACTCAATTCCAGAGAAGCCAAAGAAAAACTTTTATCTCTCCATCCTGATTTTTTTGTTGTTGCAGCATTTGGCCAGATCCTTTCCCGGGAAATTTTAGATATCCCCAAAATATTTCCCATTAATATTCATGCCTCACTTTTACCAAAATACAGAGGAGCCTCTCCTATTCAAGCATCAATTCTGAATATGGACAAGGTTACCGGAATAACCACCATGGTCATGGCAAAAGATATGGATGCCGGAGACATTCTGCTTACAGCAGCAACGCCCATTTCCGAGCATGATACAGCCCAGGATATTCATGACCGGTTAGGGTTGATCAGCGCTGATCTTATTGTAGAAACTATTCATGGTGTTTTGGACAACCGTCTTGAACCTGCCCCCCAGGATCATTCAAAGGCAACCTATGTAAAAATGCTGAAAAAAAGCGATGGGAAAATTGACTGGTCTCTTGAAAATCGGCAGATATGTGCTCACATTAATGCCATGACACCCTGGCCGGGAGCCTTTACAAATCTTGTGGACAGAACAATCAAAATTTATAAAGCCCAAACATCTGACATGCCTTCCTGTCATGAACCCGGAGTTATTTTTCAATGCGATAAAGAGGGAATTCATGTGGCAACCGGTAAAGGCTGCCTTATTATCCTCGAGCTGATGGGAATATCAGGAAAACGGTTAAAAGCAGGCGAATTTTTATGTGGTCACAAAATTGATCCTCCTTTAAAATTTGATCCTGCATGATTAAAGATCCACGACACATAGCCTTAAATGTTTTACTTTCCTGGCACAAAGCCTCTCTACCCCTTGATAAAAGCCTGGAAAGCTATTCAGAAGAAATATCATTTCTTTCTAAAAATGACAGAAACCTTTGCAATGCATTGATATTCGGTGTTCTCCGCCAAAGAGAATCCATTGACTGGATAATACGTGCATTTTCCAACACTCCTTTTGAAAAAATTGACAGAAAACCTTTATACCTGCTTCGAATTGCCCTGTTTCAAATTATATATATGGACAGAATTCCTGTCTTTGCTGCAATTAACACCACTGTCAACATTGCTAAAAAGCTATTGGGTAAAAAATTGGGTGGCTATATTAACGCCATATTAAGAGCTGCTTCTGAAAACCACTCAAATATCCCATTACCGGACGCTGAGCTAAAAACCGGAAAATTCATTTCCATCAAGTATTCTCTGCCTTTATGGCTGTCAAAAAAATGGCTGCATGCCTTTGGATTTGAAGCAACCTGCTCCCTTTGCCGGCAGATAAACACTATTCCTCAAATCACCCTTCGAACCAATACATTAAAGATAGACAGGCAATCACTTGCCAAGCTCTTACATTTAAATGCAAAAAATATTCAACTGACTGAATATGCAACCCAGGGGATCAGTTTTACTAATCCCAGACTCCCTATTCAGGAATTTGAAGAGTTTAAGCTTGGATTATTTCAAGTCCAGGATGAGGCAGCACAGATCATCACCCAGCTATTGGCACCCGAACCCGGAGAAAAAATTCTGGATGCCTGTGCAGGCCTTGGGGGGAAAACCGGCCATATTGCCCAGCTCATGAAAAACAAAGGAATACTTATTGCTGCTGATATTGAAATCAAAAAACTTGAATCCCTTTTCCTGGATTCAAAAAGACTGGGCATTGATATTGTCCGGACAAAACCGATAAATCTGCTGGAAGCATCTATTAAAGATTTTGACTTTTATTTTGACCGTGTTCTGATTGATGCACCCTGCACAGGGCTTGGTGTTATGCGGCGTAATCCCGACACAAAATGGAACCGCTCAAAAAAAGATATTGCCCGTCTCGCAGCAAAACAAAGGAAAATGCTCAACGCAGCGGCAAATCTTGTAAAACCGGGCGGAATCCTTGTATATGCCGTGTGTTCATGTGAAAGAGAAGAAAATGAAGAAGTTATCTATAAATTTTTAAACAAAAGAAAAGATTTTTCAATTGATAAACATTTTGAATCTGATAATTATTATAGATTAATGACCCATAAGGGATTTTTAAAAACATATCCAAACATAAATAATATGGACGGATTCTTTGCAGTCCGCTTAAAGAGAAGATCTAAAACCAGATGAAATTATTAATAATACAGGAGATATTATATTATGGGAATTATTGCACCTTCAATTTTATCAGCTGATTTCACCAGGCTTGGTGAAGAATTAATCACCGTTGAACAGGCAGGAGCAGACTGGATACATATTGATGTTATGGATGGACAATTTGTACCCAACATCACCTATGGGCCCATAATTGTCGAGGCATGCAAAAGAGCATCCAATCTTGTTCTTGACGTACATTTAATGATTGAAAAACCAGATCTGATCATTCCTGAATTTGCCAAAGCCGGTGCAGATTACATTTCAGTTCATCAGGAAGCCTGCCCCCATCTCCATCGAAGTCTTCAGCTTATTAAAAGTTTCGGTGTCAAGGCAGGTGTGGCATTAAATCCGGCAACACCTTTGTCTTCCATAAAATGGATTGCAGATCAGCTTGACTTTGTCCTGATCATGAGTGTGAATCCGGGATTTGGCGGTCAAAAATTTATTGAATCAAGTATTGATAAAATAAAAGCCTTATCTCAAATGCTTAAAGAGAAAAATCCAAATGCCATCATCCAGATTGATGGCGGAATCAATAAAGATACCATCAAATCAGTTTCCATGGCAGGTGCCACATCCTTTGTTGCCGGGTCTGCCATCTTTAACACAAAAGATTACAAGGAAGCCATCTTAAGCTTACGCAAAAACATATGAAGTTTTTAAGATGTTGCCGATCTATTTAATCAGTTTGACAATCTGTTTAAAATTATCGCCCTGTGCTGCCCGCAGCAATTCAAAAAATACCATTTCAACACACGTAACCTGACCACCCGCCTGAACAATTCTTTGAATACCAACATCCTTATTCTCTTTAGTCCTGGAAGACACACAATCTGATACCACCTGGACATCACAGCCTTGATTGATTAAATCGTATCCGGTTTGGAAAACACAAATATGGGTTTCGATTCCGGTCAAAAGCACCTGGGTCCTTCCGGCTTTTTTGAATTTGTCCATAAATTCAGGTTCGCCACAGCAGGAAAAAGAAAATTTCTCAATGGGTTCATCCCCTGTCAAATACTTTGAAACCGCTTCAGTGGTCGGGCCTAAATTCTTTGGGATCTGTTCCATCCAGATAATTGGCACTTCAAGAATTTTCATGCCTTGAATCAGATTGCCAAGGGATTTAAACAATTTTTCCTTTTCGTACATCAACTGAGATAACTGCCCTTGAACATCAATCAACAGCATAATGGTCTTATCAATGGCAAACATCCTTATCCTCCTTTAACTATTAATGGTTAGTTATGAACGCTTAATTTCAATCATCTGAATCAGGGATGCATTTGATCCAATATGTAATGTCTTTTGAAAACTCTTTATATGAGACATTTGTCCTTTGAGTAACTACATTTTCTCCAAATCCAAACACTTTTTTATAACAATCAAAAAAGCTCAAACTGTCAGAGTTGTTTGATCCTTTCATACCATTTGTTTCACAAATAATTTGCCAGATGGTTCCTGTATCCCTTGTAATGCAGGCATCCTTTAATGTAGCCATTATAGTCTCACTGATGTGAATTCCTTCCTGGATGCCGCTGCTTTCCAGCCTTGATGCATTGTCTACGGCTTTACCGATAGCTGTTACAATTCTTCTTTTCCGACTTCCCAAGGGGCCGATCAAAGCTGTACCAATTTCCATTCCTGCCCTGAAATTGATACTGATTTGTGCTTTATTTATTAAGTCCTTTACTCTTCCGGATCTATCCATTTCATGCTGTCCTATTATCAGCAAATGTATTTCATTAAAAATAGAGGATAGAGTAAAGGCCATCAGCATGATTCTTTCATGTGTTCCCAGGGGAAAATGCTTTTTCCCATCATCAAATGGAGAGGCATTTTGAATAAAAACACCATCCCCAATAAAATTATCTATCCTGCACGAAAAACGATTTGCATTATTAGCAGCGATTTGATGACACAGGTTCAGGATGTAAAAATAATCCCGCGGATTAAATTTTTTTCTTATACTTGCTGAACCTACCATATCCATGAAGGCATACACACCATCTGTTATGTTGACAGCTTCCATATTGAGCTGCTTTTCGTTTACAGCACCCACAGCTCTTAAGTATTCTTTCATGGCATTTAACTCAATTTCTTTGTTTTTTAATTGCTGTGCTGTCTTTCTAAGACTTTTTTCTTTCCTCCAAATGACATGTGCCGCCTGTCTGCCTTTAGCAAACCCGATATTTGCAAGTGATGCCATCTCAATGGCTGAAATTAAAATATTTAATCTTTTTTTCAATTCTGATTCACGGGTAAACTTCTCTTTTGTTTTTTGCAATAATTTTTCATCAATAGTGTTAAAAACAATGGCACCATAATCCGGAATATAAACGGAAACAAAATTTTTGGCTTTGAATTGTTTAACTATGGCATTATTAATCTTCAAGTCTGGTAAGGGTTTAAAAGTATCACCATTATAGGCAAGAATAGATATCTTTGAATAAGTCTCATCATCATTTGATGCACCACGAACATTATTAATAACGAGAATTTTAATACCTTTTTCATAAAAATCTTTATGTTTTCTAAGAACAAAAGAAATGATACCATCACTTGGTTTTTTTTCACCAAATTGAGTGTCTTTATACAAGCGGACAGGCGATAATCCTTTGTATTTTACGATAATTGTTCCAAAATATTTTAAAATCAGTCCGACAAAACCTTTTCCATTAAATTTATGCATAACTCCTCTGTCCCATTGATCAGGTGGCAAAAAGTCAGCATAAGTTTTGTCGGTCCCAAACAAAAGGCCGACTTGTTTTGCCTGCATCAGTTTTAATGAAAAAGACAAAAGAAGGTCCAGTGTATTTTTTTTCTTAAAGACAATCCGTTCAAATTTATCTATATCAGGCAATTCGTGTTTCATTTTTAGAATATGGGCTTAAAAAGGTATCAGTGCTGCTGTTATCAGTATCAGTTTTATAAAAAAGATTTTGGAACAAAGAGATCTCTTTTTGTCTGAAAGAAATCAAAGATCCGATAAAGAAGACATAATAAATACGATAGACTTTATCAGAAACAATTTTTAATAATTTATCTTTGCGTTTTTCCATCCTCACTATCCAGTCATTTAATGTCTTTATATAATGGGTTCTGAAATTCTCTGCATTCAGCAGTTCGAAACCGGAAGATGATGCCAGTTTTACAAGGTCATGCTCAAACATAAGCTCACCGCCCGGAAACATGTATTTATCCAGAAACGAATTCTCGTACCCTTTTTTCCTTTTGATATTGGTGGTGATGGTATGCTGCATAAAAAGCCCGCCTTTTTTAAGGCTTTTATGGACTATTTTAAAAAAATTGAGCATGTTGGCTTTTCCCACATGTTCTGACATTCCCACACATGAAATTTTATCAAACATGTCGGAACCAAGGTCCCTGTAATTTAAAATTTTTATCTTTATTTTATGGGAAAACCCCTGTTTTTTTATCCAGTTTTCAGCGTAATTTTTCTGTTCCAAGCTTAATGTTATCCCGGTGACACTCACGTTATAATGTTTTGCTGCATAAACAGCAAATTTCCCCCAGCCACACCCAATGTCGAGAAGTCTTTCTCCTTTTTTTAATCTTAACTTCCTGCAGATAAGATCCATTTTTTCATTCTGGGCATTATCCATTGTCGCATCTTCACTTATGTAATACCCACAAGTGTATCCCATTGTTTCCCCTAAAAACAGTTGATAAAAATCACTTGGAACATCGTAGTGATATTCAATATTCTTTTTTTCTTTCTCCCTGGCTTTCATAAAAAAACCGGAAAGAAAGGTGAGGCCACTCTTCCGCTGATCTGTGTTCAGCAGTTTATCGCAGACAAGTTCATAAAGCTCTTTTATGCTGCCGGATATATCAAAATATCCCTTTACATAAGCTTCTCCAAGAGAAAACGCATCGGGAGAAATCAGGGCTTTGAAAAATTTCCGGTCTTTAATTAAAATTTTATGCCTGACATCCTGCCGGGAAGTTAAATATTTGTGACCATTTGTATCAATAATTTCCAATGGAATCATTTCACGATTAAGCCTTTGAACAAACTTTTTTAAAAAAAAGGATTCTTTTTCGATAAGTGCTTTCATAATTTCACCTTTCATAAAAGATTGAGATTACAAAAAACCAAATTTATACCGGATTCAAAGATTTTGACTTATTATATTAAATATTTTAAAAATATAAAAGGTTATCTTAAAAAAAATGAATACATACACACCAAAATATATTGCTGCAAAACAAAAAGGCGCTTTATCGGAAAAAATTGTACAGTCCCGAAAATTATTACACCATTGTACATTATGTCCACGAAAATGCAAGGTAGACAGACTTGCTGGCGAGTTTGGAATCTGCTCTACAGGAGAACAGGCAATGGTTTCAAGCTATGCTCCTCACTTTGGCGAAGAACCACCGCTTGTTGGTAAAAATGGCTCCGGAGCTATTTTTTTTACTAACTGCAGCTTAAAATGCTGTTTTTGCCAAAATTATGAGATCAGTTTCAAAGGAGATGGCCAAAAAGCAAGTATCGGCCAAATTGCTTCCATCATGCTTCACCTGAAGAAAATCGGTTGCCATAATATCAATTTAGTGACACCAACCCATGTAGTTCCGCAATTTCTGCAAGCTCTTGATGTTGCAATTGAAAATGGGCTTGATATTCCTGTCATTTATAATAGTTCCGGTTATGAAAGTCTTGAAACACTTAAAATCCTGGACGGAATCATTGATATTTATATGCCTGACTTTAAATTTTGGAATTCAAAAATTGCAAACAAGGCATGTCATGCACCTGATTACCCTGAAATAACAAAACAGGCTATTAAAGAAATGCATCGACAGGTTGGAAATCTGAAAATAGATGACCTGAATATTGCTGTCTCAGGCCTTCTTGTACGACACCTTGTCCTGCCTGAAAATATGGCCAGCACTTATTATGTTATGAAATTTTTAAACGAAGAAATTTCTAACAATACTTATGTAAATGTGATGTCACAATATCATCCAGTAAAAAAAGCCAATAAAATCAAAGAATTAATGAGACCCATAACCCCGGAAGAATTTCGAACGGCTTTAGAGACTACCAGAAGTTTTGGATTGAACATCATTGCATGATACAAAAATCTTATTTTAAAATCAGTTCAGATTATAGCCTTGAGGATATTTCGGGTTTCCAAAAGGGCTCTGGAAATATTATTTCTTTTTCTTCCTAAATGCATTCGAATGCTGTCTTTTTTAATAAATTCAAAAAATACCAGCCCTTTTAGCGCCTTATTTAAAAAATCCAGCGGTTTTTTTCTATGTTTTTCAGAAAAAGTAAGGATCAGGGTATTGGGTGTGATATCAAGCCGCTGAACTCCTGCCTGGATACAATAAACCCGCAACATGATTTTCAGAAGCATATTTTCAGCATCTTTGGGCAATTTGCCATAACGGTCAACCAGTTCTTTTTTCATATCTGATATATCTGAAATCTTTGTAATCCTAGACAACCGCCTGTATATGGTTAATCGCTGTTCAACAGATTCTATGTAATGATCGGCAAACCCCGAAGACATGGAGGCATTGATTTCCGGCTCCAATGGCTCAATGATTTCTTCTCCTTTCAGATCATGCACCGCCTGATCCAGCAATTTTAAAAACATATCATACCCAACTGCTGCAATGTGCCCTGACTGGGATGCACCAAGGGCTGTGCCTGCTCCTCTGATTTGAAGATCCTTCATGGCGATCTGAAATCCTGACCCCAGATCTTTGTATTCCATAAGTGCGGACAGCCTTTTTTTTGCATCTTTTGTCAGCCTGTTTTCATCGGAAATAAACAGATAGGCATAGGCCTGATGGTCCCCGCGCCCGATTCTGCCCCGCAGCTGGTAAATCTGAGACAGTCCGAATCGTTCAGCTTTGTTAATTATTATTGTATTTGCCGAAGGGATATCAAGACCGGATTCGATAATCGTTGTGCATACCAGAACATCAATTTCAAGATTTACAAACTTGAACATCACCGTTTCAAGATCTTTTTCCGAAAGCCTGCCGTGGGCCACACCGATCTTGGCTTCCGGGATCAGTTTTTCCAAATTCTGTGCTGTTTTGAAAATGGTTTTGATATTATTATGGACAAAAAAGATCTGGCCATTTCGTGAAAGTTCTCTCTTAACGGCATCTTTTACAATGGAATCTTCATAATTTGAAATATATGAAACAATGGGCTGCCTGTCTGCAGGAGGGGTTGTAATGACACTGATATCCCTCATTCCGGTTAAAGACATGTGAAGAGTTCGAGGAATGGGTGTGGCTGTTAATGCAAGGATATCCACACTGGTGCGCTTCTGTTTTAAAATTTCCTTATGCTTCACACCAAAACGCTGTTCCTCATCAATTACCAGCAACCCCAGGGTTTTAAATTCAATATCTTTTTGCAAAAGCCTGTGAGTTCCAATGACAATATCCGCAAAGCCGGATCTAATTGTCTTGACTATTTTTGTCTGCTCTTTTCTATTGCGAAACCTTGACAAGCATTCAATATTGACAGGGTAATTCTCAAACCGCTCTTTAAATGTTGAAAAATGCTGTTCTGCCAATATGGTGGTTGGCACCACAACCGCCACCTGTTTGCCGTCATTTACAGCTTTAAATGCCGCCCGGACAGCAACTTCTGTTTTGCCATACCCGACATCTCCACAGACCAGTCTGTCCATTGAAATGCTCGATTCCATGTCTAATTGTACATCATCAATAACCTTTAGCTGGTCACGGGTTTCTTCATAAGGGAAGGCTGCTTCAAAATCATTATAATAATTATCCGGTCTGCTGAAGGCAAATCCCTTATTAACCTTTCTCTGTGCATAAAGATTTAATAAATCTGCAGCAAGTTTTTCAACTTCTTTTTTTGCTTTACCTTTTGATTTTATCCATGCTTTTGACCCGATTTTATCAAGAACAGGTTTATACCCATCCACCCCGATATACTTGCCAATCATTTCAATACGATCAACCGGCAGATACAGCTTGTCGTTATCCTGATAAAGAATAAGAATAAAATCCTGAGAAATTCCATTTAATTTTAAACTGCACAATCCTTCATATTGACCCACCCCATGTTCAAGATGAACGACAATATCTCCATTTTTCAACTCTTCCGGTGTGATAACCTGAAGGTCACGCGCAAGCTGAATTTTTGAATCTCTTCTTGCTTTTATTCGTCTGCGAATTCTTTTTTTCCCGAAAATTTCATTATCGGTTATCAAAGAGAACCCTTTTTCTTTTAAAACAAAACCAGATGACAAATCTCCGATTACATAATAAACACCTGATTTTTCACCTATGGCAGCGCTGAATGTCCGACATGATTTTGGGTTAATGCCATAAGGCTTTAACAATGAAATTAATCTTCTTGATTGAGATTCCTGACTGACCACACACAATATATTCATTTTGTTGTCAAGTTGATTATTAAACCACTCGACCAATGGCAATAAAGGATTGTCTTTGGTTCCTTGCCTTTTCAACAATGAAGACACGGCCGTATTGTCCTGATAATCAAAAATAAACGGCGGCTGATCTGAATTGAATGGTTTATTTGTAACATTCAACTGTTTAAATGATATATGTTGTTTTGAGTTAATATGAAATTTTATCTTAGTCCATTTTAAATAAATGAAATCCGGTTCAACACAAAGCCTGCTTTCAGATGCTGTTATTTTGTAATTAATGAGTGCTTTGTTTTCAAAATCATTTGCACTCAATTCCAATTCTTCAGGAGAGTCCAACAAAAAAAGAGTATTTTCAGGTAGATAATCAAAAAATGTATCAAGATCTTCATAAACGATGGACAACATGCTTTCAATACCCGCGAACCTTCCAAATTCCCGGGTTTCATTAACTACCTTTCTTACTTTTGATGTATCCAATCGGGCAATAGTTCCAGCCTGCCTGATACGCGCAAGAATATGAGGCAGATCTTCCCTGGTTATGATGGCTTCGGTTGCAGGAATAATAATGGTTTCATAAATTTCTTTGATCCCACGCTGGGTAAATGGAGAAAAATAACGTATAGACTCTACCAGGTCTCCAAAAAATTCAATCCGAACAGGATATGTTTCACCAGGAGAAAAAATATCCAGAATACCGCCGCGGACAGAATATTCTCCCGGATCTTCTACAAGATAAGTTTTGGTATAGCCGCCGGATTCAAGTTTTTCAATCAATACGTCTCTATCAATCTCTTCATTGGCGATTACCAATTCTGCAAATTCATTAATTTCTTTTTTAGGAATCAACTTTTGCAAAATCGTATCTACAACTGTTACAATAATTAATGGTTCTGAAATTGAATTCATGATTCTGGACAAGGCGGCAAGCCTGTTTGTGGATGTCTCTTTATGATATGACAAGGATTTGAATGGCAGTATGTGATACCCTGGAAAGAAAATGAGTTGATCTTTTTTTTCAGGCAGAAAAAAAGAAAAATCATCAATAAATCGCAGGGCCTTTTTTGTATCTTTTACAATAACAACAATTGAATCCTTGCTGTTTTTGAACAATTGAGCGGTTAGCCAGGCTTTGTGCGATCCCTCTGACGGAGTGATAACCACACTGCTGTCTGTATTTTGAATTTCTTTAATTAATTGATCCGGCATGTTTCCCTGACAATAGGCTTTAAAAATTATGATCTTGATTTAAAGGAACTTTTGAAAAGAATCAAGAAATAAATTTAGAAAAGGTTATTTGAATTTATTTGCCAGATCATTATCAATTACATAGATGCATGCCTCATTCGCCCCTTGGGGCGTATACCCGAATTTATGAGAAAGGTTGTCTAAAAGAAATTTTACATCTTTTTTAATCCGTTTGTCATGGGCTTTAAATTTTTCAGTATCAAAATCCTTGATGGCATTCCTGAAGTTTTCATTTTCAACAAAGGGTTCAAGCACTCTTTTTTTCAGGTTGTACACATACCGGTCATATAAAGATTCAAACAGCCTGGTTTGTGTAATATTTTTTTCCTCTATCATGATTTCATGGGAAAGAGCGCGGGTTGTATATTCCTTTAACACATCATTTCGAAGTTCCTGTCTTCGTTTTTTATCCATATTTTCCGATAAAAGCCTGTTTTCAATGCTTTCAAGAAATTCTTCGGTTACATGGATCGTCTCTTTTGTAAAAATACATTTTACAACTGAGTTTAACTCGTTTGTGACAGCAGAAATATAATTTTTAATATCTTTGGCAATCTGTTCCTCGTTGTAATAGTACAATGATTCTTTAACCTGCTGAAGAATACAATAATCATACATTCTTAATAAAGATTCAAGGAATCCCTGGGGAATCATATTTTTGGGCTGATCGTCAAGTTTGTTGAAAAAAGTACATAAATCGGGCATATTGATCAGCCGGTCTTCTTTGGCATATTGTGAATAAAACTGATCAAATATTTTAATGGACTCTCGACCTGACAGACCTTCTTTTCCATAAATTTCCGATTCAGAAATAATTTTTTTCAGCATCTTGTTGTCCAGCGCTTTAACATCGTCCTCTCCCAGCCATTTTGGAACATTGCCGGAAAAAAGTTCCATCTTTAAAAGCATAAGCTTTTCATCGCAAAAATTCTTATACTTTGCAGGATCTTTAATCCATTCAGCCAGGGCCTGGGATTTTTTGCCAATTCTTGTACAGATGATAACCCTTGCAAAATTCTCCAAAACCATTGGAAGAAAACTGCCTTCAATATGCCGGCCAAAAATATTATTATAAATTTTAACTTCTGTTTTTACATCAAGAACATAAGGTATATCAATGTATTGAATCCTGTCTTCAAATGAAGGGAAATCACGGATACTTCTTTTATCTTCGGGATTCATCAATGCAAAAAACAATGAATTCACCCTTTCTTCAATATCTTCTACTTTATGAAGTCCTTCACTGATAATGTTATGAAGTTCAACCATACGATCAATGTTATGGGCCTTGATATCCATGAGTGCATAAATCCCGTTATTGATTTTTGCAAATCTTGAATACAGGTAATTGATCACATTGGAATCCTGGAACAGGGCATTGATCCTGTTTTGCAGCATTTCATTTGAAATAACATTTTGTTTTAGCGGTCTGTCGCCCGGATTAAAAACGCTGATGCCGTTTCCAAGGCGGCGGTTAAAATAGTAAGGCCTGGCATAGAGCATCTTAAACACTTCTTTAGGGTTGCCCAATCGTTCCAGCAAGGAATGATAGATTGAAGAGCAAATAGTACAGACTTCTTCTTTAAATACCCACTCATACTCTTTTTCTGTGAAAAGGCGCCATTTGAATTCGTCATTCTTAATCAGCTCATCTAAAATTATTCTTCGCTGATCTTTAGGTATCACAAGGAATGGATTGTCATGTGAAATGCAGGGCACTTCAATATATTCAGTATCTGTGCCGGCAAGTGATTTTTCATTTGGCTTTTGTTTAAAATGACCACCCTTTCCTTGTTCAACATAGTTGAATAATTTTTCAAAGGCAGATACGTTAAAAGATGTGTCTTTGTCCTGGAGTTTTTTAATATTCAACCGCCATACTATCTCATACCTCAGGCCTTCTTCAGTGTTGGCGTACTTTTCAAATTTATTTAATAAATTATTTAAAAATGTGCTCTTCCCACAGCCATGGGGCCCATAAAAAATATATATCCGATTCTGCTGCGCCCCATGCCTCAAATACTCCATTTGTTTCATAAATCGATTGGCAAAAAGCATATCAGTGAAATAAGAATTTTCAGAATCCTCGACAAAAAGCCTGGAACAATCATAATTTGTAAAGGTTAACCTTTCGATATTCCTTGTTATGGTTTCTTCGGATTCATCAACATAAAATTTTATCATATCATGAAAGGCCTGAAAGATATTTCTTAAAATCCGGGAAGGCTTAGTATTTAAAACATTTAAAAATTCTTCAAACGGAACAGGCTTTAGCCTCTGGTATTCAGTTATATTTTTATCCAACAGACCAAGGGCTTGGTCAATCGATAAGTTTTCTGAAGACTTGGTTTTCATATTTAATTATAACTCCCGTTTATGAAGTTTACGATTTTCCATCACATAAAGCATTCTTTTCCATTTTATATTTTCTGATCTTTTCCCTCCAGTTTTTTGAGATGACGGATCCCATAAGCCGGCATGATTAGTTGCAGTCGTTTTTGACACCAAAGGTTCGCTGGTCTCAAGATGGACAGGGCCTCCCCATAAATATTCTATGCCTGCCATGGTGTTTTCAATAAAATCCGTCTTTAATGGTTTATTTTCGAATTTATGATTCAGATACAAAATTCCTTTTTTACTGGCAGCCTTATCCACAAATATTTCAGGTGGATGATACAGCGTATCAATGATCATTTCCCTATAATCTTTCACTTTTTTAGATTTAATATAAAATTCCCAGGTCATTCTGGAATTATTGAACCGTTTTCCTGCAACAAAAAGATTATGTCTGGTAATAAACTCCTGATCAATAAATGTGTTTATAAAGGTAAAATCATTAAAATTTTCACGAACTTTTAATATAAACTGCGACCCTGAATTTTTACCCTGGTTATATTTTTTTTTCCCGGCATCATCTTTTAAAAACATATAATCAAAGGAATAACATCCCTTATCTTCCATGTTTTTAATATGTTGAAACAATCTCAGTCCAAGCGCATAGGGATTCAATCCGACTTTTGGCATAGACGTTACAGCTGCATTCACTTTGGCAAAGTCTGTTTCATGGCCGCGGATCCTGTCATCCTTCATAAAAAGATATTCATGCCAATAGCTTGCCCAGCCCTCATTCATGATTTTCGTTCTAATCTGCGGTTGAAAATATAAAGATGTATTTCTAACGATTTGAACCACAGATTTGATCCACGTGTTTTCTTCCTCCTTTAAAAAAGGGGAGAACCGGAGAATATACTCCATGATATCCTGATCCGGTTTTACTTTAATAGAAAGCTCCTTTCTGTAAAGCTCTTCAAATTCAGGATATTTG
>JAHOYS010000278.1 GCA_019038815.1 Desulfobacterales bacterium
GGCGGTCTACTCTCTGTTGCACTTTCCTTCACGTCACCGTGACTCCACGTTATGGAGCGTCCTGTCCTGTGGTGTTCGGACTTTCCTCCAGGTTAAAAAACCCAGCGATCGTTTTGCCTGGTCAGACCGAATTTTTAAGTATTTATGTAATAAAGGATTCTACTGCATTGCGGGCATAAAATCAATGAATTCCCGCGCTGTACTTCAATATATAGTTGAGGCGGTATGTTCATAAAACACCCCATGCACACCTCGTTTTTTACACCTACTACGGCTGATCCATTATTCATTTTTGATATTTTTGCAAACCGGGTCATCAACGAAGGATCCAGATTTTTCCCAATTTTTTTCTGTTGGGCAAGATATTCATCAAGAAGTTCTCTGTCATCCACAAATTTTTTTTCAATATCTTTTTGTTCGGCTTCTATTTTCTCCTTAAGAAGATGATATTCTTTTTTGCTTTCCTGAACGATTTTTCCTGTTTTTTCTTTTTCATCAAGATATTCCAATAATTCAGTTTCCAAAGCATCCTTACGTTTCTTATTATCATCCACTTCTCTTAGAAAAAGTTGATATTCCTTATTGGTCTTTACCATCCTTAATTTTTCATTGCTTTTAATAATACGGTCATCAACAATTTGAATTTCTCTCTCAATATCTTTGCAGGCGGCTTTGTCACTTAAAAAATTTTCTTTTTTTTCTTCCAGGGCATTTCCAAACTGCTTTAACTGACCACTTAATTTGCCTTTCTCTTTTTCAACTTTTTTCAGGACAGCTTTAAGTCTGACGATCTGGGTTTCAGCTTCCTGAAGTTTGACCAGGGTTTCTATATTCTGTTTGGAAATATCATTCATAATGTTATCCTTAAACTATAGTAAATGGATCTTTTTCTTTTTTAAATTTTTTTACTTGTATATTTATTAGCCCGGCTGTTTGAATCGCCCGGGTTAATTTATCAGAAAGCAAATCTACCGCCATATGTTCAGAACCAAAATGGCCCACATCAATAAGCCCCTTTGAATATTCTTCAATAAGCCTTGCTTCATGATATTTAATATCCCCGGTGATATAAACATCAGCACCGGATCTTAGAAACACATCAACCAGGGAGCCTCCGCTGCCGGTACAGGTGGCAACGGTAGTTACAGGTAAATCCATATCTCCCGTTACTCTCAGATGGCTCAAGTTAAGCTTTTCTTTTACCTGGTGAACAACTTGTTTAAGCGAAGCTTGGGATTTAAGGTATCCGATTCTGCCAATACCGATCACTTCATCTGATGGCATAGATGACGAATTTTCCATCAAAAAAACTTTTGTTTTTTTGATACCAATTTTTGTTGCAAAATAATCATTTAAACCGTCATTGGCTTTATCTAAATTCGTGTGAACTGAAATGATATTGATTCTATGCCTTGCGGCAATTTCAATTGCTTTGCCCGGCATTTTATTAAAATCAATAGATTTTTCAGCCCGGATCATCAAAGGATGGTGAGTGAGCACAAGATCACAATTGTTTTCTTTTGCTGCATTCATTAAGTCACAGGAAACATCAAGCCCAATCATCACTTTTTTCACTTCCCAGTTTAAATTACCAGCCTGAAATCCTGAGTTATCCCAATCTTCAGCGATATCAAAAGGTACAATTGTATTGAGTAATTCCAATATATCTTTTGTTCTCACCATGAGAAATCCATCCGCAAATAAAAAAAGCGTGGTAAAATACCACGCTTTTGATTTTGTATATCCGATTGATATTCTTCAGACACATTCATATATGAGTCGAGTATCCTTTTGGGTTTTTAGTTCCAATCATACAATATGCCTTTAATCTATTTAAATGGTGGGCCCACCTGGAATCGAACCAGGGACCGACCGGTTATGAGCCGGTGGCTCTGCCAAACTGAGCTATAGGCCCATTCAATTACATAAACTTGCATTATATATATAAATACAAAATATGTGTCAAGATTTAATTCTCAATAAAAGTCTTGAGTTTCTTGCTTCTTGTTGGATGCCTCAGTTTTCTCAGGGCTTTTGCCTCAATCTGACGAATCCGCTCTCTTGTCACGGTAAAATCCTTTCCAACTTCTTCTAATGTATGATCTGATTTTTCGCCAATACCAAACCGCATTCGAAGAACTTTTTCCTCCCGTGGTGTCAAAGTGGCAAGGATCTTTCTGGTTTGCTCTGCCAAGCTGAAATCAATGGCAGCATCTGAGGGAATGGAAAACTTCTTGTCTTCGATAAAATCGCCAAGATGACTATCTTCTTCTTCTCCGATAGGCGTCTCAAGGGAAATAGGTTCTTTGGCAATTTTTAATACCCGTCGAACTTTTTCAATGGGAATTTCCATCTTTTGGGCAATTTCTTCCGGCGATGGCTCCTTGCCCATTTCCTGTACAAGGTATCGGGATGTCCGAATAAGCTTGTTTATGGTTTCAATCATATGGACTGGAATCCGGATAGTTCTCGCCTGGTCAGCAATAGCTCTTGTGATGGCCTGCCTGATCCACCATGTGGCATATGTGGAAAACTTATATCCTCTTCTATATTCAAACTTGTCAACCGCCTTCATCAAACCGATATTGCCTTCCTGGATTAAATCAAGGAATTGCAATCCCCTGTTCGTATATTTTTTTGCAATACTGACTACCAGTCTTAAATTTGCTCTCACCAGTTCTCTTTTTGCAAAATCGGCATTTCTACGCCCTTTGTCGATGCACGCAGTAATCTGTTTTAAAAACCTGGAATCTCCTTTGATTTCATTTTTTCTCCAAGAAACCTGGGTTAAAATGGCACAGAGATCCTGATATAATATTATAGCTCTTTCCTCTTTAATATCAGACTTTGATGATGCCCACCTGATAAATGTTTTTTCATCAGAAAGTTGCTCGAGCATTTTTTGAGTTTTAACATTAAAAGTTATAGCGCATTTTTCAAACAGATCATCAACCTGGTCAAACCATTCAATGGTATTTCTAATATTTTTTTCAATATTATCAATAACATTGGATTCAAATCGCCATCTTTTTAATTCCGTAAATATGATTTCCGTATTATTAAATATCTCTTTGGAAAATGTTTCATGTTTTTTAGATCCTTGTTTCTCTTGAAGCAATAGATCTCTTTTTTGTAAATTTTCCTGATGAACGTCTTTTATTATTTTTATAGAATTTAAAAATTTTTCCTGCTTGGAAACCTCATCGACAACGCCATCCCCTTCATCCACGTCCCTTAAAACATGTTTGGGCCGCATGGATTTTTTTTCCATCTTATCTCCATAGATGAAAATTGTGGATAATGATATCGGGCAATCCAACATTGCTCGCAGGACATCGCGTTCCCCAAGCTCAATCTTTTTGGCAATTTCAATCTCACCCTCACGACTGAGCAAAGTAACCATCCCCATTTCTTTGAGGTACATTTTCACAGGATCAGTAACAGCACCGAATTCAATATCTGAGCGGGATTTTTTAGTAGAAGTAAGCTCTTTAACCAGTTTTTCCTTTGCAGTCTGTTCATTTTCTTCTTGAGATGTTTTTTTATTTTTATCTTTAGCGACCTTTTTCGTGGCCCTCTTAGCGGTAGTCTTTTTAGCGGTAGTCTTCTTAGCAGTTGTCTTCTTAGCAGTTGTCTTCTTAGCAGTTGTCTTCTTAGCAGTAGTCTTCTTAGCAGTTGCCTTTTTAGCAGTTGCCTTTTTGGTTTTTTCCTTTTCCTTGTCGACAAGCTTGATTCCAAGCTCTTTAAATTGCATAACAAAATCTTCAATCTGATCCAATGATTTTAAATCACCGGATATTGCATCATTGATTTCAGCAAAAGAGAGAGAACCATTTTTTTCACCTTTTTTAACAAGTTTTTGTAATTCTTTTTTACTAATCATTACATTCTCTCCAGACTTATTTGTCTTACCTGCCATAAAATGCCTCCCAAAGGCTTAAAGTTATAGCCGCTCATATAATTGCTGATTTTCTAACTGCTTTTGCTTGAGCAGTTCTATTGTTTCAGAATCACAGCCCTTTCCCGCACTTTTAATTTTATTTTTTAAAGTGTTTTCCTGTTTTATTCTTACTCTTATAATTCTATTCATGAATGACAGAGCTGTTTTACGAATATCTTCCAAAGAAAAATCATCTATAACATAAGAAGCGATAAGTTCTTGGTCCCCGTTCTTTTCCATTCTTGCCATAACATCTGTGATGAAGGCTTTTTTACCAGGATCTACACTCATAATTTTCTTTGCTATACGTTTTAATTTTTCAGAATAAAAATAGTCTAAAACATCTCTTTTTTTTATTTCATCTATGATTTCAGGATAATTCAGCATCAGTGAAATCATCTGTTCTTCTCTTCGATCAGATTCCAGTTTGTCTTCATCTTTTTTTTCATTTATCAAAGATGATCTTTTTACAGTGCGTTTTAAATATAGTTCTCGGACCTTTTCCAAGACTGCTTTTTCATCGATATTCAATGTTTCGGCAAGTTCTTTTACATATAAAGATCTTAATGCACTGTCCTGAATCAAAATTAACTGCTGTTTCATATCATCTAAAATCTTGATCCGGCCCTCAACAGACAACCCGTGTGTATCAATGGAGACCTGCAAAAGAAACTGCATGATAGTTTTGGCATTTGACGCAAGTTTGTCAAAAGCTTCGCGTCCATGTTTTACCACATAGGAATCCGGATCATCCCCTTCAGGAAGCACAAGCACTCTTGTATCAACTCCCTCTTTCAAGAAAATTTTAATACTTCTTTTTGCTGCACTGATTCCAGCAGCATCAGAATCAAAAACAAGCACCATCCTTGCAGCATATCCCTTAAGTATCCTCACATGATCTGGCGTTAATGCGGTACCAAGACTTGCTACAGTGTTTTTAATACCGTGTTGATAGAGTGACAGGAAATCAAAATAACCCTCAACAATATAAACAACCCCTGCCTGTCTGCAAAATTGTTTTGCCGCATGAAGGCCGTAAAGAATACGACTTTTGTTATATACAGGTGTTTCCGGAGAATTCATATATTTGGGCATGGAATCATCCATCACCCTGCCGCCGAAACCTGCCACCTGCATATTCACATCAAAAATGGGGAACATAATCCGGTTTCTGAACCTGTCATAAAACCCTGTCTTTTGTTTTTTTTCCAAAGTCAAACCACATTGAACTGCAATGTTTTTAGAAATTTTCAGGTCTCTTAATACCTTAACAATAGATTCCCAGTTGTCAGGAGCAAAACCCAGTCTGAATTGCTGAATAATATCATCAGAAATACCTCTTTGTTTTAAGTATTTGCCTGCCTTATTCTCCGGGTTTAATTTTTTCAGCTCATCAAAATAATACCCCATAACGGTTTTGTTTAACCGGAATAAGCTCTCTTTAAGGAGGAGCTCTCTTCTTTTTGCAGGGTCAATTGCTTTTGTTTCAATTGTTATGTTATACCTGCGAGCCAGCATCTTTGCAGCCTCAGGAAAAGTAATCCCATGATATTTCATAATAAAAGACAATACATTTCCACCCGCAGTGCAGCCGAAACAATGAAAAATCTGCTTGCCTGCATTTACAGAAAAAGATGGTGTCTTTTCAGAATGGAATGGGCATAAACCAAAAAAATTTCTTCCGGACTTCTTTAAAATAACGGTTTCTGAAATTACATCAACAATATCAGAAGTATTTAAAATCTCTGAAATTTTTTCTTCAGGAATATACATCTTGGTGACGCTGACTCCAAAATTTAACGGTTTTGCAAGTAAAATAAGCTAAGTATTTAAAATCACATGTCAATAATTATCTTTATGGATAATTGTTATTTTGAAATCTCAATAGCCTCTTTTAAATCAAGACTTCCTTCATAAAGGGCTCTGCCGGTAATGACACCGGTCACACCTTTGCTTTCAATTTCAAGAAGATTTTTAATATCCTGAATTGTGCTGACACCGCCGGATGCTACAATGGGAATTGAAACTGCGTCTGCCAGGGCTGCTGTTTCTTCAATATTAGGACCTGTCTGCATGCCGTCCCTGTGGATATCAGTAAAATTGATTGCCGCAACACCGCAGGACTCAAACTCCTTTGCAAGATCAATTGCTTTTGTTTCAGATGTCCGGCTCCATCCTTCAACTGCAACCATACCGTCTCTTGCATCAATTCCAACGACAATCTTACCTTGAAATTGTTGACATGCATTTTTGACAAGGTCTGGATTATAGACAGCTTCGCTTCCAATAATGACTTTTGAGACACCTGCATCAACGTACATTTCAATGGTTTCCAGGTCTCTGATGCCGCCACCCACTTGTATGGGGACATTAATCCCTGCCAGAATATCCCTGATGGTTTGAAGATTTTTTACTTTTTTTGCAAAGGCTCCGTCAAGATCTATAACATGAATAAGAGATGCTCCTTGAAATTCCCATCTTTGGGCCATTTCTACGGGATCATCCGAATAATGAGTAGTTTCTTCCATCCGGCCCTGTAACAGCCGGACACATTTGCCTTGTTTAATATCAACAGCAGGTATAATTATCATAAACTTCCACTATATTTTCATAAACTCATTAACGATTTGATATGTGTAAACCAATTACAATAGAGTTCCCTTGCTTGACAGGACACCGGAAATATTTTCATTAATTCTGGTGGACA
The DNA here is from genome assembly GCA_019038815.1 of Desulfobacterales bacterium. GTDB lineage: Bacteria > Desulfobacterota > Desulfobacteria > Desulfobacterales > Desulfobacteraceae > Desulfobacula. Next base: position 6,648 of record JAHOYS010000278.1, read on the forward strand.
TATGCAAGGATCTTCCAAAAGCCTTGAAAATTGATTCAAGAACATGATGCTCATTTACACCATAATAAGAATTAATATGAAGATTAAATGCGCCTTGGACACAAAAGGATTGAAAAAATTCTTGAGCAAGATAGGCGTCAAATTTCCCTTTTACTTTAAGATCATCTGGAAAATTATAAACAAGATACGGCCTGTTTGACAGATCTATTGTAACCCTGGACAAGGCATCATCCATAGGCACAGTGCTGTCACCAAACCGGACAATTCTCTTTTTATTTTCCAGGGTTTTGGAAAGCGCCTGCCCGAGGACCAACCCGACATCTTCTATCGTATGATGATAATCAACGTCAAGATCCCCTTTGGCATTGATCTCAAGATCAAAAAAACCGTGAACGGAGAAAGCTGTAAGCATATGATCAAAAAAAGGGATTCCGGTTGAAATATCAACCATGCCTGAACCGTCTAAATTAAAACGGACATTTATTTCAGTCTCTTTTGTTTTTCGGGAAATACTCGTCTTTCGGTACATAAGAAAATCCTTGAATTGCGCTTAGCCCTGTGTTAACCAACTCATACATGAATAAAATTCAATAAAAACGAATCCTTAATAATACATAAAATAAAAATTTTTGTCAAATATTTTTATTTTATTTTGCTTGTGTTTTTTGAACACTAATTGAAATATGTAAAGGTGATCTGTGTGGTTAAGGCTTCAAAACTTCCACCCTTAATGGGCTCCATTTTTCCTATCTCAAAGGCCAGTTTAGTGTTTCTGCTTAGTCGCCAACCATAACCAAGGCTTAACTGATGGATAAAGCCCTCTCCTACATCCATGCCCCCACCGCCTGCTACTCCGATATTATAAGCAATGGATGGACCATGGTAATTGAATTCTATGCCGAAAAGTCCTTCGGCATAGGCCCCGACTCCGCCTTTCCAGGCACCAAATGCGCTTCCTGACAGGTTTAAGTATTCATTAACCGGTTTTGAAATTATTATTCCCAGCTGATCGATTCTGCTATTGTATTCTCCGCCGGATTTAGTTTTTGCAGAGCTGGTCGGGAAATAATTTTTATGGGCTATGGCATAATTAGTGCGAGATTTTTTGTATACTTTTGCTTCTTTGGTCTGTTGTCTGCCAGTCCAGTTCAGGGACAACTCCAGGGTAGATGCGGTGAAATTGCCATCCGGGGCATATGTGCAGCCGGCCATTGGTTTTAATGACCAGTTATCTGAAAGATTAATATCAAACCCCAGCATAGGCTGGATGATGAGGCCGCCACCGGTGTCAACACCTCCTCCTCCTGACATGCCGATCATCAGCTTGGAATCCAGTGAGACTACATCACCGATGACAGGTATTGTGAAGCCCGGACCGGCAAGGACCTTGGCATAACCGTCCACGCCTCCGGAGCCGGCACCATAAAATTCAAAGGACGTGTAGATATGTTCGGAGATAAAACTTTGATATTGAAATCCGAGCATTATTATATCAGATTCCTGAGGTGTATCAGAACCTCTGACAGTTGATGATCCAATGGGATGGCAATAGAGAATAGCAGGAGCTATTCTGGATTTTATGGTTTCAGGTGCTGTTTTACTATCATGCTGCCAGTATGCAGGGATGGAAAGTCCAAAGGTCAAATGTATATCTTTGCTGTTCGGGTTACTGGAATTGTAAAAATCAGTGTGGGCTATACCCATGTGGAATGTTGTGAAAGAAAACTGCTTTTCCAGGATGAAATGAGAGCGAAACATCAGTCCGCCACCAGGAAAGGCTCCTGCCCCGCCACCGCCACCGGCAAAGAATCCTGCGTCCATGGCCCAGTTAGCACCAGGCAGCAAACCAATGTCTATCAGTTTATGATAGCCTGCTGTTATCCCGCCGGTGAAGAAACCGCCATAATTTCCGGTCATGGCTCCATAACCACCGATGCCAAGATAAAAATCAGGAACTTTGCTATTTATTTTCTTGAAGTCATAATGAACTCCGACCAGTCCCATGTTTGAATTGGAGTTAACAGGAATATTATCAAAACTGAGGCGTAAACGGTCTGATAAGGAATTCGGGTAAGCAAACTCCGGCATGAAAAAAATCAAAAACGCAACAGCCAGCGTACAAATGCGGGTAGTTTTATATTTATGCAAATTATTGCTCCAATGTATTAATTAAAAAATCAGCTATTTTCGCACATAGCTCCAATCTGTCGATTACACTTCCGCAGTACCTGATAATTCATCTATAACTAAAAATACTGCGTTGGGATTGGATTGATGTAATACAAAATGGCAGGCACGTCAATATTTTTTGTTATCTCAAGACAAGGCCTGCCGGCAGTTTTTCCCCGAACTGGGCACTTTTTTCCTTAACAGCCATATCTATTTTTTCTTTAATTATTCTGATAAAAGCTTCTTTGGCTTTTCTTTCATGCAGCCAGTCAATAATTCTTAAAACATCCTCCTGATCAATATCCCGGGTCCTGTCCCCTGTTTTCCGGGATATCTGCGCAATCATATTCTCAACTGGATCATTTTTGTGCCATTTTCTTTTCATGACCTGGTTGATCCATTTTATCACCTCTTTAGCCGGAGCCACCCTGTCAACAGATCCATATAATAATTCCCTGGCCCCCAGCCGTGACAGCACCCAGAACATATTATCCTGTTTTTTACCCGGCTTAAGCAAAGAGAGAAGAGCTTTGGCCAGCACAACCTTATCCTTGACCAGAAGCCTTTCCATATTTCCAGCGGCCATCCACAATTCAACCTGCTCCCGGGGGGATAATTTAGTCCTGCCATTTTTACCTTTTATTAATACGGGTGTAATGGCTTGAAAAAATTGCCGCTGTTGTCCTGCTTTCAGACCTGCCGCTATCCTTCGAATAAAAATCCACCATTCAAGCCTGTTCTGGATTATTTTTTCAAACTTCATACCGGAAAGATAAATCTTCCACAATTTCCTTGCCCGTTCCTCATCAAAGGCATCTCCAAACCCGGGGCGCATGCAGAATCCTGTCAAATTAAGCCATCTTGCCTCATGTCCTGCTGAATACTTACGTGTATTTTCAAGCTCTATGAGTTTGTCCGCAATACTGCGCAAAAATGACAACGGCCAGTTTGATTTTTTCTGTGCAACTATTTTTTCAATCTGCCTGACAATGCTTTTAAACGCATCGTCCTTGTCAGATTTGTCTGTAAATACTTGATGAATCCGGTTGCAGGTATCTTTTATCAAATCCTCATCATATACTTCAGTTTCGCTGGAGTTAACACCTTTGCCCGGATCTCTCAGCTGAAACTGCAATTTCCATTTATGGTCGCTCACACCAGAATGACAATGCATGGAAAGTGTCCCCATTTCCGTATATTCCGCCCCTATTGTCACAGGAATAATTTTTCTCTGACCGTCTTTTCCAAACTTAACAATCGTCTGGATCGGGGTCATTGAAGAAAAGGAATCATCAACAGTGATAATATCACCGGCCTTGTCACCGGATCGATAACTGGAATAATAAACATCAAAGCTTACCGGTTCATTAGCTCTTACTTCATATTTCATTTGTGCAAGATCAATAACTGAACCTTCGTCCAGGCCTCTTTCAACGATACAGACAGCTTTGGAAGAATTTTTTTCTTTAACTGAAACCCCGATATAATAACTTCGCGGACTTCCACTGCCAACCTTGACACCTTTACCCTGCTTGACAAGACCATAATAGGACGCACCGATTCCGACTGCCAGCTCCGGAATCTTATTTTCTAAAATTTGAGGTAATTCTGATTTGTCTGCCTTAAACCATTTTCCAATGGCCTGCCTTATCCTTTCCTGGACAAGAACAGGCTTAAGGGTTCCGCCATTAAATAAAATAAAATCCGGCAAAGGATCTTTTGAAAGTTTTTTTTTGACATCATCCCTGTGATTTTCCAGAAACCTTATAATATGCCTTGTTACTGCAGAATCTTTTTCAAAGGAAAGACCAAAGTCAGTAATTTCCTTGAAATTATCAATCTCTAAACTTTGGGTGGATTCAACACAGGGGTAAAATTTATCCAGCAAGATTGTTTCAACATCCTCTCTGGTTAAATCTGCCGCAAGGGTCTCTGCAATCAAGGATCTGCCTTCACCTTTTATGGTTATCCTGACGGATTCCTCTCCCTTATCCAGAATTTTTTCTTTGGCTTCACGGCATCGATGACACAACGTCTTCCACTTATCCGAAGTTAAGTCAGACTTTGATTTAAACTTTGACTCAACTTTTCCGGCCAGTGCCAGATCAATGTTATCCCCCCCAAGGATCAAATGATTTCCCACAGCAATACGTTCAAATCTAGGAGTACCTTCTGATTCTTTAAGACTGATTAAACTGAAATCTGTTGTCCCCCCGCCAACATCACAAACCAGTATCAGGTCATCTGTCTTGACATGGTCTTGCCAGTCAGTTTCATGATTGATCAGCCAGCCGTAGAAAGCTGCAAGCGGTTCTTCAAGAAGGGTTACAAAAGGACCAAACCCGGCTGTTTCCACGGCCTCCATGGTCAGATCCCTTGCCTCTTCATTAAAAGAAGCAGGAACTGTAATCACCACAAATTGATTTTCAAGAAATTGGTCCTCATCTTTTACAAAATGATTCCATGCTTTTCTGATATGCAGCAGATATTCTGAAGTAGCGGTAACCGGTGAAACTTTTTCAAAACCTTCAGATCCCCAAGGCAGTATTTTTGCCTTTCTGTCGGCCTTTTGATTGCACAACCAGCTTTTTGCCGAAGAAACAAGCCTGGAAGGTATTTTAGAACCATGATCCCTGGCAAAAGTTCCTGCAAAAAGATCTTCTCTTTTTTTCCACGGGTGCCTGAGCATTTCTTTTGAAATATCATATTCACCCGGGATATATAAAAAGGAAGGAAGAACCGGAACCTTTGTAAATTCACCATGCCCGGTTAATTGAGGGATATTAAAGACTTTAACTATGTTCTTTTTTTCAATATCCTTTAAAGCGGTCGTATCCACATATGAAACAGCCGAATTTGTTGTTCCTAAATCTATACCGATAACATATTGTTTGTCTTGAAAATCCAACGTATCTCCTGAAAAAAGAATCCCTTGTCTTATTGTATCTCAACTTCTGCAGGAATAATAACCGCGGCATCCTGAATATCTGACAGCTTGGGGATTTCTTTTTTCCCGGCTTTCCATCCCCTGTGTTTTAAAACACCCTCGAATGGGGGCTTCCCTGAAATATTTCCAACAAGCTTGATTGAATCAATATCAAACCCTGGTTCAATCGTTACTGTTTCACCCTCTTCATTGTCTATCACAGGCTTTGGATCAATATATTTTTTTATTGTCTTTTTACAGTCCTCGTGAATACTTCGTACAGCGGCACCAATCTGCTCATCATCATACAAACTTAAATCTTCATCAAAAAAATCCAGAAGCCGCCCATCCCGCTGCAATACAGATAAACTGTGCAGGAATAAACGTGTTTTCCGATCCCGCTCTATCTTCTGACCCACAAAATCTTTTTTAACATGAACTTCAGCAACCGTCTTTGACTTTGAGCTCCTCAAAACAAGCCATAATACCCAGGCAACCAATAAAAGACCCACAGTTGCTGCCGGCACCACCCATAAATAAAAATTATTGGATATCAGCTCTAAAATATTCATAAGCCAGACTCTTCCTTTCAAAATCCATAAACAAAAAAACCATGCTGTAAATTACAGCATGGTTTAGATAATAATACAAAAATAGTCCATAGCAAGCAACTGCTTTTTAAACATGACCTTGATACGTTGCTGTATATGGAAATCAGATTTAGATTTTTAATACGCTTACATTAAAATTGTGATATCTTCTGAGCATTGAATCATGATATTTCTTCTATCCATTCCACTATAGAGTCAAGCATAAGACCCGTGTTTCCGATCTGGCAATGATTATTGGCATGAGTCTCTTTTGTAAAAACTTTTGCGGTTACGGATTTGGCATTTGTCAATGCTCCTATCTGCATTTTATGTGCTTTAAAAGGGATGAAATGATCGTTTCTTCCAGTGAGGATCAGAACATCTTGTTTTACCAATTCTGAATGAAGATTTTCTTCATTCATCTTAAAAAGGATCTCCTCGATCGCATCTACAGGCGTCTTTTTTTTTGTGATATACATCATTTGAAAAGCTTGCCAGGCCTGCATTCCACTTCTTTTTTTTATTGCATTTAATAACATTTTGTTTGATATCTTTTTAAGATACCTTGCAAACAGGATATGCATTCTTTGGAAAACATTATCCATTGATTTTATATAGTCATAAGCAATGCTTGAAGCAATCACTCTTTTTATTCGAGGTTCAAAGGCAGCAACCCTGAAGCAAAACCAACCGCCCATAGAAAATCCCAGTAATGTAACATCATCCAGTTTAAAATAATCTAAAACAATTTTTGTCGGTTTTTCCCATCTGTAGTCAAATGCAAGTTTATATTTTCTACGAGCATTCCCTTGTCCAGGGCCTTCAAAGCCTATGGCTTCATAACCATGATCTGAAAAATATTTCATGGGAGAATACCACTCTTCTATAAAGGAATCAAACCCCCCATGTATCAATATTGTGCCCTTTTTTTCCCCGCTTGCTTTTAGTCTTATTGCCGGCATGGCTCCTTTTTCATAAGGCACTTGAAATCTTTCTATCCCTTCGTCCTTGAATGCGCGGTAGAAATATTCACTGAAGTTCTCATACATTTTTTGTTTCTCTGCACTCTCCTCTAGAATATAGAACTCGGCTGCCCTGTAATTAAATGCTGCGTTCATATATCTTTTTTCAGAAAGAGCTTCTTCCGCAAGCCTTTCCATTTCTATTTTCCAGTCATCAAAATTTGTAATCCCTTTGCCCACTTTCTTCATGTCTTCAAATCTTGTGTATCCGAGAGAATGCCCGCGATTTAGCTGGAAATTAAAAACCTGGTCTTTATGGAATTTATGATATCCTACTGGGAATGCAAATTTATTGTTATCAGTGTTTATCATTAAAAGCAGACCTTTGATTAATTTGTTGTGTCAGTAATTTATTTTTTTGAAATTCAAAATCAGCTCCAAACTTTCTGCAGAGCCCTGAACAGTTCACTGAATATGTAGTTTTAATATATCCCCGTAAAAGTCAAACTTTGGGAGTCCCTCGGAAAAGCCGAGGGTTTACCCTGTGTAATTATTTGCATTTTTGCAAAAAATCGCTGCTTTATCAGCAGGGTTGCGCAAAGGTCTTTTATGATAAAACCGGATATTTCTATTTGTTCCTAACACAGCTTTTTAAAGATTGGGAATCAGGGAAAATCTCTACATCAAAACTTTTATTCGTCTTTGACGATAATAACATCTTTATTGGCATCAAACACTTTCTGCCCAATTCCTTTCACCTGCATAATGTCTTCGGGTTTCTGAAAAGGATTTTCCTTTCGATATTCAATTATTCTTTGTGCAATTTTATCTCCGACATGCTTAAGCTTTACAAGCTCCGTCTTGGTTGCTGTATTTATATTTATTTTTCCACTGGCGGCGATTGCCGGCTGACAAAAACTGAAAAATAACAAGCTAGCTAAAATTAATAACGAAATTTTTTTAAATTGTTTCATTTCGCTCTCCTTTTTTTAATAAAAATATAAATATCCCCTGATTCCCAGGGGTTTTCACACTATTTCAAATTCCCCGGGATGAATTGGGAATATACTCCGGAACAATCTTCTTAAACAAAAACTTTATCGTCTCAATATCTCTCTTTTTGGCTTCTCTTCGCAATATTTCGATCCCGCCATTCAATTGCTCAAGATCAACTTTTCTGCCATTAAAAACCATAATTTTGTTATGGTTGGTTGGGACAACATCCTCCTGATCGGTCATCAGTTCTTCATACAATTTTTCACCGGGCCTTAACCCTGTATAGTCAATCTTGATGTCAACATCAGGCTCAAAACCTGAAAATCTTATCAGATCACGGGCCATATTATCTATCTTGATCGGATCTCCCATTTCAAGGATGAATATTTCACCCCCTTTTCCCATGGCACCCGCCTGAAGGATTAACTGGCATGCTTCCGGAATCAGCATAAAATATCGTATGATATCCGGATGAGTAACCGTTACAGGACCCCCTTCTTTTATCTGCTTTTTAAACAAAGGAATCACACTGCCGACACTGCCAATGACATTGCCGAACCGAACCGTTACAAACTGTGTTTTTGACTTGTCAATCAGGTTTCTGTTTTGTACGATCATTTCAGCGATTCTTTTGCTGGCCCCCATAAAATTTGTTGGATTTACCGCCTTATCCGTTGATATAAAAATAAACTTTTTACAACAAAATTTATCTGCCGTCTCTACAAGATTTTCCGTGCCTGCAATATTGTTCTCCACTGCTTTCCATGGATGATTTTCCAACATGGGAACATGTTTATATGCCGCAGCATGAAAAACAATTTCAGGCTTAATTAATCCAAAAACCTTTGACAAATCATCTTTATGCTGGATATCACCCAGAATCGGGATCACTTCAATAGCGGGAAAATTTTTTTTAAGCTCCAGGTCAATCTCATATAAAGGACTTTCCGCTCTTTCAAAAAGAACAATCTTTTTGGGCGAAAACCTGCAGATCTGCCGACACAATTCAGTGCCGATAGAACCGCCGGCGCCGGTAACAAAAACAATTCGGCCGCTAAGATAACCCCCTATTTTTTCAGTATCCAGATCTATGGGCTGCCGGCCCAGCAAATCTCTATATTCCACTTTTCGGATGGCATTCACAGACACCTTGCCATTGATCAGTTCCCCCATGCCCGGAACTGTTTTAAATTTTATACCGCTGTCTTTACAAATTTTAATGATTTCTCTCATTCTTTTTGCGGAGACAGTTGGCAATGCAATAATAACCTCGGAAGCCTCAAGGAATCGAGCAACCTGTTCTAATTCTTCAATCCTGGCCGCCACAGATATTCCGTGAATTTTTCTTCCAATTTTTGAAGGATCATCATCAAGAAACCCAACGACTTTATATTGAATTTTGGCGTTGTCTTTTATTTCTCTGAAAATTTTTTCAGCACAGTCTCCCGCCCCGACAATTAAAACTTTTTTTGCAGGTTTTCGTTTGTTTTTTAATTGCTTGTTTAAATAATCAATCAATCCTTTAATCGTTATTTTTTGAAACACCCGCTCATAGCATATCCGTATGAACACCCTGAACCCCATTATAAGCATCAGGGTCAGGCAGAAATCAATAAAAAAAACAGACCTTGAAACCCCCTGAAATCTGTATCTCCATAACACATAAATAACTACCAATCCAGATGATACAG
>JAHOYS010000284.1 GCA_019038815.1 Desulfobacterales bacterium
TGGGGGCTGCTCAACCAGTCCCCATTTTTTTATTTTAAGATTCTTTCCGGCAAACTTTGAATAACGTGCCGGCATCACTGTTTCAGGCGATGCGAAAGCCGGGTATGCCGCCTGGATGATTTATCCGTATTAACAGCCATGGCAAGGGCTTTTTTTGTCCCCACAAGAACAACAAGTTTCTTACCCCGGGTTACTGCAGTATAAATCAAGTTTCTTTGCAAAAGAATATAGTGTTGAATCACAACAGGTATGATTACGACAGGGTACTCGGACCCTTGAGATTTATGGACGGAAACTGCATAAGCATGAACAATTTCATCCAGAGAGGAAAAATCATAGTCAACCTCCCTTCCATCAAAATTGAGCAGCACTTTTTGATCGATAAAATTAATATCAACAATCCTGCCGATATCCCCATTATAAACATGCTTGTCATAATTATTCCTGATCTGCATCACCTTGTCTGAAACTTTAAACTCCCTGTTCCCCCTTTGGAGTATCCCCTTGTTTGGATTCAGGATTTTCTGCAGTTCATGATTCAGGTTGCCCGCCCCGACAACACCTCTGTGCATCGGGGTTAAGACCTGAATATCATCTACCGGGTCCACCTTGAATTTTTGGGGTATTCTATTTTGCACCAGGTCAATAATGGTGTTTAAGACATCTTCCGGCTCTTCTTTCTGTACAAAATAAAAATTGCTTTTCTTATTCTCATTTGCCAGTACCGGAAACATACCCTTATTGATCCTGTGCGCATTGACAACGATCAGGCTTTTTCTCGCCTGGCGAAAAATGGTATCAAGAGTAACAACACCAACGGCATTGGACATGATCAAATCGTTCAATACATTTCCAGGGCCCACTGACGGCAGTTGATTAACATCTCCGACAAGAATAAGGGTGGCTTCTTTTGGAACCGCCTTTAAGAGATGATGCATTAAGACCGTATCAATCATGGATGCTTCATCTATGATCAAAACATCACATTTCAACAGATTTTTATTGTTCTTTTTAAAACCGGCTTCCTTCATGGAATAATCAAGCATCCTGTGAATGGTCAGTGCCCGTTCCCAGGTGGCTTCGCTCATCCTTTTAGCTGCTCTTCCCGTGGGAGCGGCAAGTAAAATCTTTGCACCGGCCTTTTTTAAAATCTTGATAATAGCATTGATAATGGTTGTTTTACCGGTACCAGGCCCCCCTGTAATAATTAAGACCTTTTCTTCCAAAGATTTTTTAACTGCCTCTTCCTGGCTTTTGGCAAGTGTTATCCTAATCTGGCCTTTAATCCATTCAATGGCTTTTTTTGAATCGATCTTTCTGACACTTTTTGGAAAATTTTTAAGTCGTTCAAAATTCTGGGCAATTCCTGTCTCACAAACATGAAACTTTTTTAAAAAGACAAGTTTTTTGTCTTCATTGATATCTTCAATAACAATCCTGCCGGTTAAAAAAGAATCTGTAATGGCCTTTAAAACGATATCCCTGTCCACTTCCAGCATGTGTTGAACTTTCAGGCAAAGCTCATTATATGGATAACAGACATGGCCATCATCAGAAAGCTGATGCAGTACATATTCAAGCCCTGCTTCAATACGTTGGGGAGCATGCTTTTCCATACCAAGTTTTTCAGCAATACTGTCTGCAATGATGAATCCGATACCAAAAATATCCCTGGCAAGCCTGTAAGGATTTTCTTTCACAATATGAATGGAATCCTGGCCATAGGTTTTAAAAATTTTGGCTGCATAAGCAGTGCTGACCCCGTGGGACTGCAAAAAAAGCATCACGGTTCTGACCTCTTTTTGGTCATCCCAGGCCTGCCGGATCATCTCAATTCTCTTCTTGCCTATGCCCTCGACCTGGGAGAGCTTTTCAATTTTTTTTTCAATAATATCCAGTGACTTTATACCAAACCGCTTTACAATCCGTTTGGCCATAACAGGACCGATCCCTTTAATCAGGCCTGAACCCAGATATTTTTGGATGCCGAACTGGGTGGCGGGAACAAGAGTCTTATATTGCAGAATCTGAAACTGGCTGCCAAATTTGGCATGGGTTATCCATTTCCCGGTAAGTTCAACAAACTCACCAGGGATTGGATTAACCATATTACCCACAATGGTCACAAGATTTTTCTCGCCCTTCACCTTGAGTTTGCACACACCAAAAGTGCTCTCTTCGCTTGAAAAGGTGACACGTTCAATATGTCCATTAAGTTGTGCCATTTTAAAGTTTGTCCAAATTTCAGATGTTTTGTAAAAACAAAAGCGCATTCCAGGACCTTTAAGACATAGCCACAGAATGCGCTTTATTCAAAATTGTGGCGACAGATTTAAAAATCTGTCGCCGGTTGCTATATTCAGTGCCTAATGATGAGAATCTCCACTATCATTCATGGTATCATAGGCTGCCTTTAAAATACAGAATGTCATACCGGCACCCAGGATGGAAATGGCATACCAGAATCCACCAAAGAAAATTGCATGCCCGATATCCCATACCCATTCAAAACAAAATGGAAACATAATTTTTCTCCTTTACAGCAAAGAATTTATTCTGTTACCGGTTCTACCGGGTTAAGTTCCTGTTCCTGAGGAAATACAGGAAGGTAACGATAAGCAACTGCAATCAGAATAATCCCATAGGCAACAGGAAGAATAGTTGTTGCAATTTCCTGCCAGCTTGGAAAATAAAGAGCCCAGGTATCAAAACTCATTACCGGAACTGCCATAATCTGAAGTACCATGACCCATCTGTTCAGACAGACACCAATTGTACCAAGGATAATGGCAACAAGGCGCAGGGTCGGATTTTCCCGGGTAGATTTCATGACGAGAAGAACACCCGGAACTATACCGCATACAACAATTTCGGCAATCAGAATCCAGTAACCGTAAAATCCGTTGTTACTGTAAAAATGGCTTAAGGTAAATCCAAGACTTGGCGCAGTTACCATTGCCCAGTATATGGTGTCTATAATCTTTGCAATGATGTAGGTAACAATCATCCATCCGGATATTTTAGCTAACAGATGAATCACATTATCTTTAACAAGTTTTTTGCCGGTAACCGCCTCGGTAATTCTTGTCACCAGAAGGGTAAAACAAGGACCGAATGCGGCCGCAGACCATGTAAACAAAAAGAAAGTCCAGGGCCAGATCAACAATCCTTCCCTGACAGCAAAGGGTCGACCATACATGACCCCTGCAACTCCACCAAGAGATCCTTGATGGAAAAAGGAAAGAAAGGCACCGGTTGCAGCAAATACTGCCATTACACCATGCATGTTATGGGCAAGGTGATGAAAAAACGGCACTTTGTTGACCTGTCTATTTTCCAGAATATTCGGGATAAACTCAATGGTCAATACAGCAAAATATGCGGACAGACAAAAAGCTACCTCTGTCAACATTGAATGGACATTGGCATGCCAGAAAATGAACCAGCCTCGAAGCGGCTGCCCAATATCAATGGCAAGGATTAACAATGCCGAACTATAACATATAAAGCCGATAATCACGGCAAAGTTGATAATATTTTTCAGTTCATCAATTTTAAAAATATATCTTAGCAGACCTGTAAAAAATGCTCCGCCGCCAACAGCAATAACCGCCAGGTCAGCCCAGATCCAGAGGGCAAACCCGTAATAATCATTCATATTGGTCTGGTTTAAGCCTTTAAACCAGCAAAGGAACATGGCAAAAACGCCCCAAAGCAGTACGGCACCAACGATGGCAATTCCAATGGTAAACTTTGGAAATGAGCAGCGTTTTGCACCTTCAGGTATTAATGCAGAATCCATATTTATTCACTCCTAACATAGGGTTTGGATTGCTTAACCATGGGATGAGGTCCCATGATGATTCTTGATTTTATCCCATTCACCGTCCAGATAGCTGTCTCCTTGTTTTCTTACCCATTCCCGTTCGGAAAGATAATAAACTTTCGGATTAGTTCCAAGTCTTTCAAGCAGTCTGAAAACCTTAGGATTTCTTGATTTTCCGATTACATGTTTGTTTCTCGGATCCGGGTGCGGGTCAGGTTTAACAATCTGGTGTATCTTGTGGGCGGGATTATTAAGATCTCCGAATACAATGGCGCCTGAAGGACAAGCTGTTGTGCAGGCAGTCTGATATTCATGTTCTTCAATATCATCACGGCCTTCATAATATGCAACATCCCTTGCAGCCTGATATCTGTGGTAGCAAAAACTGCATTTTTCCACAACCCCTCTCATCCTTGGAGATACATTGGGGCTCAGGTAGTTTTCCATGCCTTCGGGCCATTTAGGATCCCACCAGTTAAAATACCTTGCATGATAAGGGCATGCCCCCATGCAATATCGACATCCAAAACAGCGTGTATAAATCTGACTGACAATTCCTGTATCATAACCATAGTCTGTTGCAACAGCAGGACACACGGAAACACATGGTGAATGACCATGATCTCCTTTTCCACCGCAGTGTTGGCAGGGCCTTGGCAGATATGCGATTTCAGTATCAGGAAAGGATTTACCATTGGTTAATTTATAAACACTCATCCAGGTGATGCTATCCTTTTTATTGGATTCATCCTCCTTAAACGGAACATTATTTTCTGACATGCACGAAACCATACAGGAACCGCATCCCGTGCATTTATCCAGATCAATAACCATTCCGAACTTATGTGCATTATTATTTTCTTGTTTCATTAAGAACCTCTTTAGCAATTTATCCTTGAATTTTAAGCCTTGGAAATTTTTGCTTTAATTCCAAAAGCAGCGTCCAGTCCTGAACCAGATTCAATTACCGGGCCTATTAAGTCATTTACATTGATACCCTTGTTTGAGACATATTTATTATCAAAGGTATGGCCAAGGCCTTCAACCATTCCGATTACACCCGGCATCATGCCTTCGTTAAAATTAACCATAACACGGGCAGTGCCTGTCGGCGTAGTCAGCGTTGCAAACCCTCTATCTTTAAGACCCTTGCCTGTTAAAGGATTAATTTCCACAACAATATCCTGGCCTTTTAAGACTTTATCTGAAACAGTCTTAACAGCAAAAGGAGATGCGGCAGTACCTGCGCTGATCAATCTCATGTTGTCAATCGGGATCAGTGTGAGTTTGTCATCTCCCCGGGCCTGAACCGTTGCGGGGTTATCGGCAAGAAAAGAGATGTTAACGGATGCAGATCCAAAAGGAGCACCTTCGGATACAATCGCATAGCCGTCTTCTGATAACGAGTCCCAGATTCCTCCCGCCACACTTTCAAGGCATTCGTCATAGGTTTCCCATTCAAAGCTTTCAGCGACACTTCCTTCCAATGCTTTTGCAATAAGAAGAACAGCATCTCCGGCATGCCTTGTGTCAAATACAGGATCTATGACAGGTTCTGTAAGTCCTACAACACTCTTTGCAAGGCCTGCACAGGATGGAACATCTTCAAGCCGCTCCAGAAATGTATGGCTTGGCAGAATAATATCCGCTTCTTTAGCCGTTTCATCAAGAAACGATGAAAAGCTTACAACAAAAGGAATTTTTCCGACTGCCTGTTTAACACTTTTGGGATCATGCAGAGAATAACAAGGATTTGCATTATAAACAAAAAGGACGTCAACAGCAGGTTTTGAAGATTTGTTTACCTTTTCAATAAGCTGGTTCACATAGCGCCCGGTTTTATTTTTTGCAAACCCTGCATCAGCTATGCTGTCCATTGAAACATCGGGAAACTCAAGATACTCGCTTTTTTGCCGGACAAAAGCACCGCCTTTTTTATTGATATTGCCAACCAGACAGTTCAATGTGTGAACAGCCGCAAGCTCTTTTAAACTTTGGGCGCCGTCACCTCTGCCTTTACCAAAGACAGCAACCGGCATTTTTGCCTTAGCAAACAAAGTGGCAATCTTTTCAATATCAGAGGCTTTCACACCGGTAATTTCAGCAGTTTTTGAAGGTGTGTACTCCTTTTGAAGCATAATGGCAAATTTATTGAGCCCGCCCCTGAATTCAGATGCAACCATGCTGTCAAACAAATTATATTTCAAGAGAACAGCACAAATACCTAAAGCCAGATCTGCTTCGGTTCCAGGTTTTATTGGAATCCATTTATCAGCATTGGCAGCAGTATTAGACAAACGCGATTCAATTTGATAAAGCTTTGCGTGTCTTTCTTTTCTTGATGCATTTGCCTTAAAGCAGCTTACAGGTGATCCCCAGCCTTCGATGATCCCTGCGCCAAAGCTTAAAACAAAATCTGAGTTCTCAAGGTCAAACCCAATGGTCATTCCCTCACCATGCAATGCTGCCGCTGTCACTTCAAGATAAGATTCAAGGCTTGGCATGGTATAAAAATTGGGTGATCCAACAGTTTTTAACAATCGTTGAAACAACCCTGAAACCGATCCTTGTTCCTTGTCTGCAATACAGGCCAATTTTTCAGGAGATCCGTTTTTTCTAAGATCTGCAAGTTTGCCTGCAACAAGTTCAATGGCATCATCCCAGGATATTTCCTCAAATTTATCACCATTTTTTTTCAATGGAGTTTTGACCCTTGCAGGATCATATAAGTATTGGAGACCGGCAATTCCGTGGAGGCAGACACCGCCGTCATTGACAGGGTGCTGGGCCAGTCCTTCAATTTTAACCGGTCTGTCGTCTATCTTCCTGACGCTTATACCACAGCTTCCAGGGCAAAGGCTGCAGACCGAACTTTCATAGGTTACTTCTCCGTCAACAGGGACAGGAGTCCATGGCCAGTTCTGGGTCCAGATGGCAGAATCATCTGTCAGTTTCATCCCGACAGGGGAAACTGCGATACCAGCAGCTGCGCCAATTCCCAATCCCAAGAAGCTTCTTCTGTCAACTTTCATAAATTATTCCTCTATAAAGTTTTTGAATTCTTGTGTTTCAGGTTTCTTATTTGTGACACTGGAAACAATAACCCTGGTGGCCTGTTTCCTTTTTGTGACACTTTGCGCAGTCATCCATCTTCATACGATCCCAGGAATTTTTCTTAATCCCAAAGATGTTTTTACCCCAGATATCACGACTGTAACCAGTAATCCTGTTTTCTTCGTAAGGTCTTAAAGAAGTAGAATCTCCAATATGACCATGACATGTTACACAATCCATACCGTTCTCTTCTGTGTGTGCGGCATGGGAGAAAAAGACACAATCGGGCTGTCTTGAATAGACATACCAGGGGATTTCTTTTTCTTCTAACACATACTCTTCTACAAACACAACTTCATCTTCTGTCTCACCTAAAGGTTCTTCAGCATGGCAATCCAGACATGTGGCAAGCTTAGGTATTCCGGTAAAACTACCGTCTTCTCTAAAAGAATGGCAGGTCTCGCAATCACCTGTTTCGCCAACATGAAGCGCGTGATCAAAGTTAAAAGGCTGCTCTTTTTTTGAATAGAGCAATTTGGGAAACAGCAACGTGCCGGATAAGAAACATGCAACAAATGCCACAATAAAAAAGATGACACCGAGTCCTAAACCCTTGTCATCTTTTGTGTCTCCGGCCGTGCATTCCCCTGCACTTTCCGTGGAATCATTTTCAGTTTTGTTTTCTATTTCGCTCATGAAAACTCCATCAATTTAAAATGTTGATGATACTTTAACCATTTTGTCCAGGCAGAAACCTGTCTTGGTTACAACCTGAACTATTCCCTTTGCAGACAGCAATCTTAAACCGTCTTGCAATAACGTCCATAATCAGCGTTAATCTATATTAATATCTTGTTTTCTTGTCAAGACAAATTAAGACAAACAATGATGTTCCGTCAATAATGGTTAACCGTAACTGTGAAGTCCGCTGAGCAGATAATTTACTCCAAAGTAAGTAAACATGACTGCAATAAAACCGATAATGGATACCCAGGCAAGGTTCCTTCCATGCCAGCCCTTCATCATTCTTAAATGCATGAAAATGGCATAAACAAACCAGGTAATGAGAGACCAGGTTTCTTTAGGGTCCCAGCTCCAGTACTTGCCCCAGGCCGAATTGGCCCATACCGCGCCGGTAATAATGCCGATGGTGAGGAAAAGAAATCCAAAAACCACCATCTGATAAGTCAATTCATCGATGAGATCCTCTGAAGGCAGTTTTGAAAATATGGATGTATTATCAGGATTTTTTGGCTTTACAAAATATATGATACTGAACCCGAATGCCAGGGCAAAGCCAGCATATCCTAAAAAACAGGTGATGACATGGGCAATGAGCCAATTGCTTTTCAATGCAGGGATTAAAGGTGTTATCTTGCTGTTTATATCAGGAGAAAGGGAGGCATAGGCAATGGCGAGAAATACCAAAGGCGATGCAAATGCGCCTATAATGCTTTCTTTGTATTTGAGTTCAACAAAAATATAAAGGATGGCAACTGTCCAGGAAAAAAAGACCAGAGATTCATACATATTGGCAAAAGGTGCATGTCCATATCCCATCTGATAGGATTCAATCCACCTTAAAATAATGCCGACAGTATTGAGTACAAATCCTGTGACAAGAACAATAAACCCTGTTTTTGCAAGAATCTGCTTTTTAAAAGTAAACGATCCAATATAAAAAACCGATGCCAGTGCATAAATAAATGTTGTCAAAGATAATGCTAAAGAACTGTCCATAAGAATTATATATCCTTTAATTTTATAATCATTTTTTTAATTTTAAGTTTTAATCCCTGGCTGTTTCGATTGGTGGTGCCTGAAATGCTGATATTTGAATTATTATCTTTATCTTTTTTGATTTCAATGAAATAGGACTGGTGGGACATGAAAAAAGTGATCCAGCAGCCAATGATCATTAAAATAAATCCTGAGTAAACATACCACACCCCGGGGTCTTTGGTAATCTGAAGACCGGTATAATATTTTTTTTCAAAGTCTTTAACCACAAAGGCGAAGACCCCCTTTCTCATTTTATCGAAAGTTGGATATTTTACCGGAAGAGCAATTTGAAAACTCTTGCCGTCCTTTTGGGTAATCCTTCCAACAAATGCCTCCCCAAGGTTATTACCCCTGAAATCAAAATGCGGCAAAAAACCTTCAAGCTTAAATAAACCCTGATCTTCGGGTAATTGAATTTCCTGTCCAATTTTAATGGTCTTGCTTATTACACCCTTATCAGGCTGCGTGATAATATCAAAGATAACACTGTCGGGTCTGGCTGTACCATAGGAAGACTGAAAAATATTGATCCCTTTGTATCTGAGCGGATGATTGACCCGAATATCTTCGATAAAACTTTCTTTGCCATTCTCAATAATCGCCAGAGTTGACCTGTATTCTTCAGGTGCACCCGTATCATAAAATTTTACATCAAAATCATTACATTTTATGGAAAAACCAATATTTACCGGTACACTTTTGTTATGGAGAAAGGCAACATCCGATATTGCGCCCTCATCTAACTGCAGGCTTGCCTTAAACCCGAAAATAGCACCGATCAATGCGCCGATAATAAGTAAAATAATACTGGAATGAATCACATATACGCCGATTCTTGTCCACCTTCCTTTTTCCGCATACATGACCGTGCCTGATTCAGTCTGTTTTTTTAAAACCTTACCGACAGTTTTGGATAAAAAACTTTCATAGTTGCCAAAAATTGCTTCAGTCTCTTTATTGACTGTAAATATTTCAAGATTTTTTAGTTTTCTGAACCTTTCAGGATTAAACTTAACCTGCTTTGGAAAAATAATTTTCCAGGTAATGGAAAGGCGCTCAATTGAGCATACAATTAAATTAATACATAAAATGACAATCAAGAACAAGAACCACCAGGCATGGTACATATCATCAAAATTAAACACCTTGATCAGATTGGAGACAGCTTCACCATAAAGATTTATGTATTGCTGCTGGGTTCCATTCTGAAGAATAACAGTTCCAATAATAGATGTGGCTGCGATAATCACAAGCGTATAAACAGCCAGCCTTACAGAACAAAAAAATTGCCAAATTTTTTCAGGAATCGTTTGATTTTTTTTCAAAATATCTTCTTTCTTATTAATTGTCTGTTATTTCTTTTTCCAGGCACATGGATAAACCCGAATTTCTTTTTACAGACAGGTTTACTGCCTTTTTAATAATATTTATATTGCCGGCAATAATTATTTTTGTTTTTGCCCTTGTAATACCTGTATACAGCAGCTGCCGTGTAACAACAGGAGAAATCCTGTCCGGAATTACCATTAAAATTGTATTAAACTCAGATCCCTGGCTTTTGTGGATTGTTATGGCAAACGCTGTGTCAGATCCTGGAAGATCTGAAGCACGATATTTTTTTACCTTGTTGTCCAGAGTTTTAAAAAAAGCGCTGCTCTTTCCATTTTTTTCAAAAGCAATACCGGTATCTCCATTAAACAAACCTTTTTTATAATCATTGGTATTTACCATGATTATCTTTTTAAAAAGTTTTTCCTGTATAGCAAAATTATTATCTGACCGCAAAATATTTTCACATACATGATTAATTTGTAATGTTCCGTCTTCTCCGGAATTATGAGCACATAATATTTTAAAATCATCCAGCTCATTCAATGCGGCTTCAACCGTGTCTGCAAGGACAAACGATTTATACCCCTCTAAAATATACTTAGTAACTATACCGGCAACCGGAACGTTACTTTCAAGATTTTCAAATACGACATCCGGATATCGGCCGGATATTAATAACTCCTCAAGACGCTGTGCATCATTGCCGGTGATTGCTTTTGACAGATTTTCAATTCCGGTTTTTCCTTTTGACCTGAAATTATATTCAAGAAAAAATATGTTAAAGGATAAGCCTTTCACATTGCAGATATCACTGAATACCGACCCTGCCTGTATGGATGCCAACTGATGCTTATCCCCTAAAATAATCACCTTTGCTTCCATTGGAACGGCTTCTAAAAGCCGGGTAAATAATAAAATATCAATCATCGAAGCTTCATCAATAATAATCACATCTGCCTGAAGAAGATTGTTTTTATTATAATAAAACCCGGGGTTGTCCCTTAATGGTTTTAAAATGGAATGAATGGTACTTCCCTGCTCCATTTTTGATGCAGCCTTTCCTGTCGGCGCAACACAGATAATTCTGGGTTCAGGCAGTTCATGCTCATTTGCATATACAAGAAACATCTTTTTTATGACGGTCGTAACAAATGTTTTCCCGGTCCCGGGCCCTCCTGAAATAATCGTAAGATGACTGCGCAATGCATTTTTCACCCCATTTTTTTGCGGCACGACATGTTTGTCGCTCCTGGTGAAATATTCTTCAAGCATCTCATCAATTGCTGTTTCATCCATCTTTAAAGGTTTTAAAGAAAGCCTTTGGGCGATATTTTTACTCAACCGGTTTTGAAAATCATAATGTTTTGAAAAATAAAGCTTGTGATCAGAATCCAGAACCAGAGGGGTTTGGATATTATCAGAAACCATTAAAGAATTTTGTAATGCCTTTATCCAGGTATCAAAATCAGGGAATTTAATCCGGTCATCACGACTTTCTGATACAGACCTGACAGTTCCGGACATTCCTTTTATATCAAGGCAGATATGTCCTTCAAACAGCGATTTTGAAACAAGTGCGCAGGACACCGTAACAATGGGTTCATTTTCATCAAAGGCTTTGGCCATTGACCTGGCAAAAAAATAATCCAGATTTGAAAAAAAACGCTGCTCAAATAAGTTGTCAAGGTTAAATGCGGTATATTGCGGCATACTCTATTTAATTTTTCTGTTTTGATTTTTCTATATATTTCTTGATCCTTAAAAACGGAACATAGAAAGCATCTAAAGTAAGCATGTGATTTATCATCCAGTTTCTTAATTCCATTATCACATCCTCTGATAAATTTTCTATATCTTCCGAGATCTCGCGCCGCAAGCCAATAAAACTTTTAAGAAATTGGCGGTGGGCCTTTGAGTGAGTATCTAAATCAGGATATCTGGTTTTTTTTAAATATTTTTCTTCTGTTTTAAAATACAATCTGCTGCATTCGCTTATCTCGGCAATCATATTCAGACACGTTTTGGTATCTGTTTCCGATTGCCTGATATCAATCAATTTGTTGAATAACTCAAACATTTTTTTCTGGTGGGCATCTATCTCTTCGATATCAACACTATACCTGGGGTCCCATTCCATTTTCTCAATATTATTCATTTTGATCTCCTTTTATTTTTTTCTTACAAAACATTGTTCCCAGGACAGCTATAGAAATAATAATGGCAATAACTACAGTAAATTCAAATCCATTTTTACCAAACTTTGGATAAATCACAAAGGGAACAACATATAAATACAAAACAATATGGAAAATACCTATTCCGACAATACGAAGGATCAGTCTTTTTTTCATTCAATTCTCTCAAGTAATTTCACGTGGATATTATCAAATCCTCCATTTGACATTATTAAAACAAGATCTCCCGGTTTTAATTTTGATACCAGAAAACTGATAACTTCATCATGGTTTTTAAAACAATATGCATCAATTCCCTTTTTTTCAATGTCAGCTACAAGTTGTCTGGTAGAAAATTTATCTTCCGGGGGTATTTTTTTTTTAACTCCCGGCTCACAGATACACACCATGTCTGCATCCAGAAAAGAATCAGGATATATGTCCTGAAAAACATTTCTCATGCTCGTGTTGGTTCTGGGCTCAAACACAGCGATCACTCTGCCGCCGCTATAAAAGGGTTTTACCGCTTTAATCGTCTCCCTGACCGCTGTCGGATGATGGGCAAAATCATCCATTACCGTGATCCCGTGTTTTATACCGCGAATCTCCTGTCGTCTTTTTATGCCGGAAAAATTTTTTAAAGCCGTATATACATCTTTATCACTGATGCCTATCCTGTCGGCCGCAGCAATACAGGCAATACAATTAAACAGATTATGCTGACCCTGCAGATCTGTCTTAATTGAAATCGCTTTGCCTGGCCCTTGAACCTCAAAAAAAGTTTTTGAATTTTTCTGTGTATGGTTTAAAAAAGACCATTGGGCCTGTTCACCATATGTCTCAATGGATGCAGTACAGGGATCAAGAATCTCTTTTAAATTGTCATTATCGGTAAAAGCTATGATATGACTGTCTTTCTCTATTTTCTTCACAAAAGCTGAAAAAATATTCTTGATATGTTCAATATCGGTGAAAATATCTGCATGATCAAATTCAATTCCCGTCATGATGGTAATATCAGGGTCATAATGCATAAACTTCGGCCCTTTATCAAAAAAGGCAGTGTCATATTCATCCCCTTCAATCACCATATATTCGCCGCTTCCTATTCTGAAACTTGAATTAAAATCCTTTAAAATGCCGCCAATCATAAAAGAGGGGTCCATGCCTGCCGTATACAGGATATGGGCCATGATGGAAGCGGTGGTTGTCTTCCCATGAGTTCCTGTAACCAGGATAATCTTCTTATCTTCTGCAATAAATTTATTTACTGCCTGGGGCATTGATAAATAGGGAATACCCTTTTGCAATACTGCCCGGGCTTCAACATTGAACTTTGTTACAGCATTGCCGATAATCACAAGATCAGGCTCATGATCCAGATTAACAGGATCATATCCGGCAGAAAGGCTGACCCCCTTTTCATTTAAAAAATCACTCATGGGCGGATAAACGTTCTGGTCAGAACCTGAAACCGTATACCCCATCTCTTTAAGAATACAGGCAAGGGTTCCCATTCCTGTCCCGCAGGCAGCAATTAAATGTATCTTTTTTATCATTTTAGTTTAAAGTAAGGCCATTGCCTGTTCTGCTGCTGTAATTGTCTGGTCAATATCATCATCTGAATGTGCCAGAGAAACAAAACATGCTTCAAACTGAGAAGGAGCCAGGTAAACACCCTTTTCAAGCATGATCCTGTAAAATTTTGCAAACCGGTCCAGATCGCATTTTTTAGCATCATCAAAATTATAAATATCTTCATTTGAAAAAAAGAATCCTGCCATGGATCCTGCATGATTGGTTTTCAGGCTGATTCCGGCATTATCTGCGGCAGACTGCAATCCATTCATCAGCTTTCCGGTCTTATCAGCAAGTGCTTCATATACATCATTATTTTGAAGCTCTTTCAGGGTGGCAATTCCCGCAGCCATTGCCAATGGATTACCGGAAAGGGTTCCTGCCTGATACACATTTCCGACAGGTGCGATTGCATCCATAATTTCTTTTCGGCCGCCATAAGCCCCAACCGGCAGGCCACCGCCAATGACTTTCCCGAAACAAGACAGATCCGGTGTTATACCAAACAATCCCTGGGCAGATCCTTTAGCCACCCTGAATCCCGTCATAACTTCGTCAAATATCAAAAGTGCTTCGAACTTTGAAGTATATTCCCGCAATGTTTCAAGAAAACCGTCTACAGGAGGTACCATGCCCATATTACCGGCAACAGGTTCAAGAATAACTCCGGCAACCTTATCACCTTTTTCTTCCATGATTTTTATAAATCCCTCAATATCATTGAATTTCAGGGATAAAGTATTTGAAATAACTGACTCTGGCACACCAGGGCTTCCTGGAATACCCAGGGTTGCAACTCCTGATCCTGCCGCAACAAGAAGCGTATCAGCATGTCCATGATAACAGCCGTCAAACTTTATAATAATGTCTCTGCCGGTATATCCGCGGGCAAGGCGAATCGCGCTCATGGTTGCTTCAGTACCTGAATTTACCATTCTTATTTTTCCCACCGAAGGAACCATATCAATAACAAGACCGGCAAGCTCTGTTTCAAGTTCAGTTGGTGCCCCGAAACTGGTACCGGTTTCAAGAACCTTTTTCAAGGCTTCAATAACACCCGGGGGTCTGTGTCCCAGGATTAAAGGCCCCCAGGAAAGCACATAATCAATATATTCGTTTCCATCAACATCATAAATTCTGGCCTTATTTCCCTTCTCGATGAATACAGGCTGTCCTCCCACAGAGCCACAGGCTCTTACCGGAGAATTTACACCTCCGGGGATTAATTTCTGGGCTTCTCTAAAAAGATTTTCTGATTTTGATCTAGACATATTTTACCCCTTCTTTATTGAAAAATCATCATTTCATTGTTTATAAACATATGAGTATATCAAACCTGCAATTAAAGGGTCAACCGCTTTTTGCAGGATCTGAAAATCAAAAATATATTGACTTTTTTAAGATCGGCTGTTAGATTCACTGCGTTAATTTTATGGGCCGTTAGCTCAACTGGTAGAGCAACTGACTCTTAATCAGTAGGTCCCGGGTTCGACTCCCTGACGGCCCACCATATAAAACAAAGCTGATAGGCGTTTTCGCTTATTGGCTTTTTTTTTATTCCTCGGCAAACTTCGTCAAACCACAACAAATTGCACCCAATTTTGCACCCAATTTTTTTTAGCATTTCATAGTATAGACAATTTTATTAACTTGCCGAATTTGAACCAAAATTATGTTAGTTTTCTTATAGATTACATATCAGCAACAAGAGACCACACCTCACAACTTCATGTTGTGAGGTGACTAATATCATTGGAAATATTGAAAATAATTCTATATTATTGAAGCAAACAATTTGTAATTTTTATATTTTCTCAGTGCAAGAGGTCGTTAAAAAACTGCTGGAGCAAAAGAGAAAACAAAACAGATAAACCTGCCCTTTGTATAATGATGGGTACCAGATTATGCAATTTATGTTTGTGGCGTATGTGAGGAACACATACGGGTATCAGGTTTTAGAGAAGGTCAAAAGATACCCAACGAAACTTTTTGTAACATGTGTGAAACCAAAGAATACACAAGACTTATTCTGAAACCTAAATGTCTTCGAGGAGAAAAATCATGACAGGACCAAAAGAAAAACCAACCGTAAAACTTATTGATACTGATGGTAATGCATTCTCTATAATGGGACGTGTACAAAAAGCACTTTTTAAAGCTGGAGCTGATAAGGAGTATGTGGATAAATATTTAAAAGAAGCAATGTTTG
>JAHOYS010000146.1 GCA_019038815.1 Desulfobacterales bacterium
CCCCTCTATGAAAAATTCAAAAAGAGCTTTTGGGTTTGAACGGTAAAAATTCAAACAGTCCGTCAATATGGAATTTTGCGGCATTTTATTCTGAACAATATGAAGGATAACTTTGGGATGCAATTGCGTCACTCTTACCGCAACCTTTTCGCCTTTCCTGAGCAGCAACTCAGAATTTGCCATAACTCTATGATTTTTCAACAGAATCAATGTCTTCCCGTGGCGAGGGGTTTCCAGGATTTTCGCCTCCACCACTTCACCAGCGGAAAGAGGGGGCAAAAACGCTGCTTTTTCTTGAAGTTGTAACAGAGAGTTTAATTTATGAGATGTTATTGCTGGGGGCAGAATTTTCATTTTTTTTCCGATGGAGATTTAAAATAAGACTTGTTTCTCCTTCAGCTAAATTCAATGTATCGGCTATCTCTTTTTCAGTCAGACCCTGTTCGGCCATTTTTATAACATCTTCATATTTCTTTTTTCGGGTTGAATTTTCTGACTTCCGATCATCGGGCTCAACGGCTGTCTCTTTTATAAGAGTCCTCAATCGCTTCTCTTTTTCATCCAGAACATATCCGATCTCTTTAACCTCATTCAAAGCCTGGAAAAGACAATCGGTAGAGACCCGGGAGTCTTCAATCAACTTCCTGAATTCAGAAAAAGACTCTGCATCTATTGCAGAGGGGCTCTTTTTTGTTTTTCTGTTTGTCGCCCGGATAAGAAATATAATGACAAGGCACAGTGCTATATCAGCAAGGATTTGAAGTCCCAATATGAATTCTATGGTCAT
Organism: Desulfobacterales bacterium; assembly: GCA_019038815.1. Lineage (GTDB taxonomy): Bacteria > Desulfobacterota > Desulfobacteria > Desulfobacterales > Desulfobacteraceae > Desulfobacula. The sequence goes on from JAHOYS010000146.1 coordinate 788, forward strand.
TTCATACTCTTATATCTATTTTTCCACCGGGTTCATCGGCAGACAGGTCATCGGCAGCGTTATCAGCATCCTCTTCTTTCCTTTTTTTCCTGTTCTCGTTCCTTTTTTTTTGTTCCTCTTTTTCCCTGATCATAAGCCGTTCGGTTTCTTCAAGGTCTTTAACTTTTTCTCTCAACTCTCTCTTCTCTTCGGCCAGTTGAGTTTCAAAATGCTTCTGCTGTACATCAGCCTGCTGCTGTTGAACCTGCTGAACACGTTCAACAGCATTTGATTGCAATAATACCTGTTGTACATCAAGCGCTCTGACCATGATTTTTTGTACTCCCTTTTCGAAGGATTCTATTCGAGTGGTTCAAAAGATCTTCCACAACCCTTCTATCTACTTATCGTCACAAACCATCAAAGTCTTTAACCCCCTCCCGGTAACTATCCAGGTAAGGTATCCTTATCGAAATAATATTAAAACCTGATTCATGGGCAATCTGAAAAAAAGCTCCGTACTTTTTCAGGAGAGACAGCGCATGGAACAATTCCTTCTCTTCATCCGGATCATGAAGGAAGTCACCGGTTGAATTCAAATTTTCGAGTATTTCTTTTCTTCCAATAGGCGCCCCGGTGTCCTTAATTTTAATGCATGCATATGAATCATCATGACTTGTGTAGATGACAAACTCCTTAATTTCGCTGTCTTTCATGGAATTCAATGAATGCCTGATTATCGCTGACAGAGAAATGGAATAATCGGCTTTTATTCCTGATATTTGCGGAATTTTCCTGTCCAATATCAAACTTTTTTTGATAGTATTTTTAAAATCAGGGTAAAATTCAAGGAACGCCATTTCAGCCTCTATAAGATCGGATAGATTGATGCTTTGTAAATCAGTGTCACACAGCCTCTGAAACTTTCCTGTCACATCATTGAACAAGTCAACAAATCTGTCTGCTTCTTTTGCAATCAAACCAATGTCATCATTTATTTTTTTGAAGCTATCCAGGATTTCGTCATCTATTTTATTGGCATTATTTATAATAAGTTCATGGATCTTACTAGTTCTTTCCGTTAAAAACTCAGTACGGCCTAAAATTCCATTTAAGGGGCTGGCAAAGTTGTGAAGAATGCCGGGGATAAGCTCCTTTCCAAAGGTTGATTCAAACTCTTTTTCCAGCTTCTTAAAACTTTTTTTTTTCACCCGATGCCCCATTTAGTTGTTTTACAACAAAACAAACTTGATAAAGTATACTTTTTTTATTATTTCAGCATCCATAAAATTATTCAACTTGATTTTAATTTCTTTTTTTAACTCCCTTCTGATTTTAGGCAAACCCGGCAGCTCTTTCAATATCTCATATAGGATCTTTCTCAGCTCGACCCTCTCTTTTGACAGCCTCATCCCTTGATTCAGCTCAACAACCACATTGCAAAGCAGGATTTTGTCCTTCCTGCCTATGTCGTGTCCATCACGAAAGACAGGCTCGCGAGTTTCTTTCAAATAAACAATAAAATTATCAAAATATTCAAATTTTTTTTCACCGAACTTCTGATTTTTGATTTCTGGCTTCTGGCTAAGCTCATTTCCGGCAGACCCGCAGAATGCATTACTGCTTGTAAATACCACAATGCACAGGCATATGGATATCAGGGCTTTTTTGTAATATCTGGTGGTAACACGGCTAGGCGACAACATATTTCAATTCTCTCAAACTGGTCCTTAATCTTAGTATTGCCTGGGAGCGGATTTGACAGATCCTTGACTCCGTCAATTTTATGACGACCCCTATCTCCTTTAATGTCAACTCTTCATAATAATAAAGAGATAAAACCAGTCTTTCTTTTTTAGGCAGTGAATCTATTGCGTTCTTCAATGTCTCTTTGAGTTCCCTGTGGGCGAGAAGGGAAAATGGATTGCCTTGGTCAATTTTCTCTAACACCTCATATTGGCCGCATTTTTCACAGTAACCCTGGGGCAAATCATCATTGCTCAGAATGCAGATACCCTTCGCTTCATCAAGAAGTTTATAATAATTTTCAAGCGATATGCCAAGATAATCTGAAACCTCATCATCCGTTGGGTGACGTGTGAGCTCCTTCTGTAATGCCTCAAATGCCTCCTCTATCCTTGTCTCTTTGCTTCTAACTGATCTGGGCACAACATCTCTTGCCCTCAATTCATCCAGTACGGCCCCCCGAATCCTAAATCCTGCGTATGTCTCAAACCGTACATTCCTCGTCGCATCAAACTTCTCCAGAGCCGACATCAATCCCATTACACCGACATTGATTAAATCATCTTTACTTATGTGATCGGGAAGCCGCAGAATAATCCTCCCGACAATATTTTTGACGAGAGGTACATATTTCATTATCAGCTCATCACGAGTTTTTTTATCAATTGTTTTTATCAATGATAGACCTGTCAAAAAATTTAATGGTACCATTTTCATGATTTTCCGGCTGCTTCCGGCACAGCTTTTCGACAACTTCAGACATGCTTTTGCTTGCCTTCGAATCAGGGAAGACCTCTGACAACAATTTTTGTTTTCTCACCGCCTTTGGAACATTTTGATCATGAGGGATGTACCCAAGATACTCAATTGGAAGATCAAGAAAGTGATTTGTTGCGTTGCTCAATCTCGTGTAAACTCCGTCGGCTTCATTTGAATTTTTGGCCATGTTGACAAGCAGCGTAAATCGTTTTGCTGCATAACCCTGATAAAGCACTTTGATTAAAGCATAGGCATCCGTCAAAGATGTAGGCTCAGGCGAAGCAACCACAATAATTTCTTTGGCTGCCATATTAAAATATATGACATTATCAGCAATTCCTGCGGCTGTATCGATAAGCATAAAATCAAAGGCTTCATCCAGCCCGTCTAATTCCTCTAACAGGGTGAATTTCTGTCCTTTTGACAGCTCGGCCATTTCCTGAACTCCTGAGGCTGACGGCAGAATTTTGATACCCCCCGGACCTTCAACAACAGCCTCCGACAGGTTTTTTTCGCCGCTAAGAACGTGGTGAAGATTATATTTTGGGGTAATGCCCAAAATCACATCTATATTGGCCAGTCCAACGTCTGCATCGAGCAGCAAAGTTCTTTTTCCCATCTTCGAAAGAATATACGCAAAGTTTGCCGTTATATTTGTTTTCCCGACTCCCCCCTTGCCGCTGGTAACGGCAATGACGCGGGTATTGCCGTTGTGCCTTTTTTGCCTTATTGCTGCGGGCATCACATTTGTTTTCATTTCTCTCAACATTCCTGCCTGATCCACCACTACCTCCTTTATAGGGATCAGGAGTCAGGGCTAACTTGTGTTAACCCTGATTCCTGATCCTGGCCCACTATCAGCTTTGCAAGCTTTGCGGGGTCCATTTTTTTTAAATCTCGGGGGACATTCTGCCCATCGGTGATGTAGAATACTGGTTTGCCGGTATGGTCAATAACATTGTATATTGAACCGGATTTACTTGAATCATCCAATTTCGTAAATATTATGCTGCTATAATCTATAATGTCGAACCTCGCTACAGCATCCATCATGCTCTCCTGACTTGATGTCATGCTTAAAACAAGATGTGTTTCCAGTGGAAAGTCCGTTGCAAAACATTTCTTCAATTTCAACAAATAACTTTCATTCCCGCGGCTCTTCCCCGGTGTGTCTATCAGTATGACATCTCTGTTGGCAAACCTGTTCAAAGCCTTCTCGAATTCCTTCTTATCAGAGGCAATCTCCACGGGGATATCCATGATATCTCCATATGTCTTTAGTTGTTCAGCCGCGCCTATCCGATGTGTATCCATCGTTATGATACCCACATTCAAATTTTTCTCAAATAAGCAGCGAGCAGCCAGCTTTGCCAGGGTTGTTGTTTTCCCCTCGCCGGCAGGACCGACAAAGGCGGAAATTCTCTTTTTTCCCACATTCCTGTAAGAAGAGGCAATAGAGTTTTTTATCATATCTTCAGCAGCACTCAGGGCATGATAATAGTTCTCCGGTTCGACCATCGAGCCGTCATTTTTTAATTTCTCTATTAATGCACACGCCCGCTCCTTTGATACGCCGACTGAAATCAGATGATAATAAACTTTTGACAGAGGAGAAGAAACTCTTTCATTCCTTTGAACGCCAAGAATATCAAACAGGGTATTCATTGTCTCCTTTAATTCAGTCAGCTCACCATGAATCCCTCTTTCCTTTTTGAAATCCATGATAAGGGACTTTAACTCATTAATATCCGATCTGATTATAGAGAATGTATCTAATCCCTTTTTTTCATCTTTTCCAACGTCACTTTGTTGCAAATTTTCATAAGTATCATCCCTGGCGGCAAGCACCTCAAGCTTGCCATTCAACCTTTTGCTGGAAAGGACTATGGCATCCGAGCCGAGATCCGCCTTTATTTTCTTTATAGCCTCATTTGCGCTTCGCGCTTCATATCTTTTAATCTGCATCTTTTACCGCCAGCATACCCAGAGATTTGATGTTTACATCACGGGTAATTTCATTGTGAGAGAGGACAATGATATTGGGAAAAAATTTCTCTAATATCTTCCTGAAGTGTATCCTGACATTGGGCGAACAGAGGATGATCGGCTGTAAACCTTTACCAGTAAAGGTTTTGACAAATTCCTGGAAATTGCTTACAACCTCCTGTATCAGAGTGGGGTCAGCCGCAACGAATGATTCATATTCCATATGCTGAACAGCTTTATTAATGCTGTCCTCAATGTCAGGAGAGACCATAATAACCGTTATGTTCCCATCCGCATCCTTATATTCTCCTGATATCCTTCTGGCCAGGGCCTGCCTTGCATATCCGGTTAACATATCAACATTTTTTGTCATAGGCATATAATCTGCCAGAGTTTCTAGTATCGTGAGAAGGTCGCGAATAGAAATTCTTTCCCTCAGGAGCCTTTGCAGCACCTTCTGAAGCGTGCCGAGCGGAACGATATTTGGAACGAGCTCCTCCACAACCTTGGGATGGCTGCCAGCCAGACTATCCAGCGAAGACTGAACGTCCTGTCTACACAGCAGTTCATCTGCATGCGTTTTTACAATTTCAGTTAAATGGGTCGTAATAACGGTGGCCGGATCGACAACAACTAAACCCTTTGCCTGAACAGATTCTTTTTCTTTTTCGTCTATCCAGACGGCAGGCAGGCCAAAGGCGGGTTCCTTTGCCTCAATTCCCGTTATTTTTTCACCGTCAATTCCTGCGGTTATTGCCAGACAATGGCCTATATGTATTTCTCCTTTAGCCGCCTCAACCCCTTTCAGTTTGACAATATATTCACCGGGCTTTATCTGCAGGTTGTCTCTTATATGAATTGGAGGTATGACAAAACCCATTTCAACGGTCATTTGCCTTCTCAGAGCCTTGATCCTCTCAAGCAACTCTCCGCCCTGTCCGGCATCAACGAGAGGCACCAGGCTGTATCCTACCTCAAGTTCAAGGGAATCAAGGGGCAGGAGGGCTTCTATGGGCTCTTCAGTCACTTCCGCCGGTGGTTCCTCCTTTGCTTCCTCGACTTTTTGTGATGATTTAAATATCCTATACGCAACAACTCCCGAAATAAGCGAGATGACCAGAAAAGATATTTTGGGCATGCCGGGAATCAAACCAAATATCAGAAGTATAACTGAAGCCGTGCCAATTACCTTTGGCTGGGCAAAGAGTTGTGCTCCTACCTCACTGCCCAGATCAGATGAAGCCGTAGACCTGGAAATAAGCATGCCGGTAGCAGTCGATACAATCAGTGCCGGAATCTGAGTTACCAGGCCATCACCCACTGTAAGAAGAGTATAAACGCGAGCGGCATCCCCCACCGACATGTCCTGCTGCAATACGCCGACAATCAAACCGCCGAGAATATTTATCATGGCAATAACAATCCCTGCGATGGCATCTCCCCTGACGAATTTGCCCGCCCCATCCATTGCACCATAAAAGTTTGATTCCAGTTCAATTTCGTGCCGCCTTTTTCTCGCCTCCGCATCTGTAATCACTCCTGCATTCAGATCGGCATCAATGCTCATCTGTTTTCCGGGCATTGCATCCAGGGTGAATCTTGCTGCCACTTCGGCTATCCTTGTCGCACCCTTGGTTATTACAATAAAATTAATCAGGACGAGTACCAGGAATACGATAAAGCCAACCACATAATTGCCGCCGACAACAAAGGCACCGAATGCTTTTATAACTTGTCCCGCAGCCCCTGTACCCTCATTGCCATGGAGCAGTATAAGACGTGTGGAAGCCACATTAAGGGATAAACGAAACAAAGTGGCTATTAAAAGAGTAGATGGGAAAACAGAAAAATCGAGAGGTCTTGGCACATAAACGGAAAGCAAGAGTATAATCAGAGAAAAAGTGATGCTGCCAGAAAGGAGAATGTCGAGAATAAAGGGGTGCATGGGTATCATCATTACCAGAAGAATACCTGCTATCCCCATGGCCATCACTGTATTGCTGCTTTTAAACAGATCGACAAAACTGCTGGTTTTAACGTAAGAATCTGCCATTTCTAACCCTGCTTCATTTTCATGCTGTAAACGAATGCCAGTACTTCAGCAACCGCCCTGTACAAATTTGCCGGTATCATTTCATCCACATCTACTCTCTTATACAATACCCGTGCCAGAGGTTTATTATTAACGATGGGTATGTTGTTTTTTCTTGCAATATCTTTTATATTTTCAGCTATGAAACCGGCTCCTTTTGCGATCACCTTCGGAGCAGACACGCTTGTCTGATCATAGCGAAGGGCTACAGCAAGATGGGTGGGGTTGGTTATAACCACATCTGCTTCCGGGATGCCTGCCATCATTCTTTTTCTGGCCGCATCTCTCTGAAGACGCTTTATTCTGGCCTTTATAAGAGGATTTCCTTCTGTCTGTTTAGTTTCGTCCTTTACATCCTGTTTTGACATTTTAAGATTTTTTTCAAATTCCCACTTCTGATAAATATAATCGAAAACTGCGAGAATTATAAGCACCAGACAGACCCTGAGAATAATCTTGAATGCAACCTCACCAATATAAATCAATATTCCCCACACACTCTGGTCCATCAGCGGAAGAATATTTTCAATTTCCCCCATGATGGTCATATAAACAACAAAACCAACTATCGAAATCTTGAATATATTCTTTGCCAGTTCAACAAGGGACCTGATAGAAAATAGTTTTTGAAATCCTTTGATTGGATCAATCTTTGAGAGTTTCGGCTGCACCGATTCTGCGGAAAGCACAAAACCCACTTGAAGATAGTTGGCAAGCAGAGCTATGGAAAATGCCGTCAAAAAAAGAGGAGAAAGTATGGCAAAAATTTTATATATAAGGCCGATCGAGAAACCCTGAATATTATTACTATTAATATTGAACTGGCTGGACTGGGTAAGCAGCCACCTTGTAAGAGACATCATTTTTTCGATCATGCCGGAGGTGCCAAACCAGAAGAATATCAGGCAGGCCAGCAGAACACCCACAGACGAGGCATCTCGACTTTTTGCAACCTGCCCCTTTTTCTTCGCATCTTCCCGCTTCTTAGGAGTAGCTTGCTCTGTTTTTTCCTGATTATTATTCTGTTCAGCCATATTCAATCTTTGTCAGGGGCCGGGCACTCTGACCATTCCCTGACGCATGCGTCAAAAAACCCTCACATCAGACGGAGAAGCAGAGTCAACGTGTCTCCAAAATTTAAAAAAATGCTACTCACCATTTTTGTAAAAACAGGAAGGGAAAGTCCGATACATATAAGTCCCACTGCTATTTTTATAGGAAACCCAACGATAAGTATATTAATCTGGGGAACAGTCCTGGCAATCAATCCAAACCCGATACTTATCATCAAAAGCATTGCAATAACAGGAGCGCCTATCTTAACTGCAACGACAAAGATATCGCTTGAAAGCTCAACGATTGACTGTGTTAAGCCTCCTGAAAAATGAAAACCAAAAACAGGAACAATACTGTAACTTTCAGCTATAGCGTATAAAAAGAGGTGGTGACCGTCAACAGCAAGAAATATCAGCATGGCAAGGAGATATTGAAATTGGGCTATAATTGAAACCTGTGCGCTGCTTATGGGATCAAATACATTTACAATGGCAAAACCCATTTGAAAGCCTGCAAGCTGTCCTGCAAGCTGCACTCCGGCAAAGATCAGTCTGCCTGCCAACCCTATAGTGATACCAATTATAATTTCCCCGGCTATTCTCGACGTCAATGACAGAATATCAGGAGAAGAAATATGGAGCTCAATAAATGGAAAAAGGAGAAATGCAATCATCAAAGACAATCCTCCCTTGACCCTGACAGAAACAGCTCGGTGCCCTAAAATAGGCATGGTTGCCACTATCGAGCTAACCCTGAGGAGTATAACAACAAACGTCTCAATCTGTTCTACGGTTATTTGTGACATATTCATGGTTCAGGGTTACCGGTTCTCTAATCTTTGACTTCCGAGCCCTTACCTTATATACATCGGTATGGTCTGAAAGAGTTCCTGCGTATAAGTAACTATGAGATTGATCATCCAGGGTAGTGCAACAACGAGAGCCAGCATAACTGCAACTATTTTAGGAACAAATGTTAATGTCATTTCCTGAATTTGAGTTACAGCCTGAAAAATGCTGATAATAAGACCAATAACAAGACCTACGATAAGCATAGGAGCTGATAGCAGCAGGGTAACTTTTATGGCTTCAGCTGCCAGCCCAATAATTATATCAACAGTCATGCGTACCTCTCGCCTAAGAAAAGCTTTGAACCAGTGAACCAATTATCAAATTCCACCCGTCAACCAGCACAAAAAGGAGTAGTTTGAACGGCAGACTTATCATTATAGGTGGGAGCATCATCATTCCCATTGATAAAAGCACACTGGCAACAACCATATCCAGTATAAGAAAAGGGAGATAGACCATAAAACCGATTTGAAAAGCCGTTTTTAATTCACTGATTACAAACGCGGGCATTAATACGGGAAGTTTAATATCATCAGGCTTGTTGGGCCTTTCTCCTTTTGAAATTTTGATAAAGAGGGCAATGTCTTTTTCTCCGGTCTGTTTTAACATAAACTCTTTTATGGGCCGCACTGCCAGGTCAAATGCCTTTTCTGCCGATATCTCTTCATTTATATATGGTTGAAATGCCTGCGAATTCATCTTGTTCCAGACAGGGGTCATGATAAAGAAGGTCAGGAAGAGGGCTAATCCAATGATAATCTGACTTGCAGGCACCTGCTGTGTGCCCAGAGCATGCCTTAAAAGGGAAAGGACAACAACAATCCGGGTGAATGAAGTCACCATCACAAGGATTGCGGGGGCAAGAGAAAGTATTGTAAAAATAAACAATAGCTGCAGAACTACAGTTGCCCTGCCAGGCTCATCGCCACCATCCCCTACACTTAGATTTATTGAGGGAATAGAAAATGATTGCCCCCACGAAGAGCCTGCAAAAAAAATGATCCCGGAAAATACCAGTATACAGATAAGATACTTCCGGAGTCTTGATGATCTTGTAAAAAACATCAGTTTATAACCTCTCTTCAACCATTCTTTTTCAACACTCCCTTTAAATAATCTGAAAAGGAAGCGCTTTTGCCTTCCTTCCCCTGAAGATCTTCCAGTTGTTCAAGAGATTCAGAATCTACAATTTCCGTCAGCAGAGATATCTTGCTGCTCGAAACGCCGATCAGCAAGGTATTGCCCAACACATTAATCAGCATTATACTGCTTTTGGGCCCTAAATATTTAGTAGATAAAATTTTTATCAACTCTTTGCCATTGATTGCTCCGCTCCCTTTTTTCAATATTTTTTTAAACAGATATGCAACCATAATCATAAGCCCAAGCGTGACAGAAAGGGCTGATATGATTTTTAAAAGAGAAGGAAACAATTCCGGTGAATTCATGGTGATCCTCTTGGGAAATAGCTGATTAATAAATTATTTCAGTTTATCAAGTCTCTCAGCATGAGAAACGATGTCCGTCAACCTAACTCCGAACCTTTCATCAACCACAACGACTTCACCTCTGGCAATCAATTTATTATTGACAAAGACATCCATCGGTTCTCCTGCAAATTTCGTTAATTCTATAATTGAACTCTGACCTAACTTAAGAAGCTCGCTTATCAACATCTTGCCTCTCCCAAGCTCAACACTCACTGTAAGTGGTATCTCCATAAGAAAATCCATTTTCAGTGATGCTTCTTTTGCTTTCCCTTGTTTTATTTCATTAAATTTGACAGGGCTTACTTCTTTTTTTTCAACTGGTTTGGCAGATGTCTTCATTTCATCCTGAACATCGCTCCAATCGATTTCATCATCATCATCATTTTTTGTTTCTTCTTTTTCAACTGGTTTGGCAGATGTCTTCATTTCATCCTGAACATCGCTCCAATCGATTTCATCATCATTTTTTGTTTCTTTTTCCACCGAGTCATTTTGTTCCATATCAACCCACCTTTTTTTCAACAATAAAATTTGATACTTCTATTGCCCTGCTGCCTTTATAAATTCCCGGGTACCCCTTAAATTTAAGGATATCTTCCACATAAACATTCAGGCTATCACTGCAATATTGCTTCAGACATATCACATCCCCTTTTTTCAGGTTTGCAATTTCTCCTCCATTCAACTCAGTTCTACCCAGTTCAGCAACCATATTTACGCTTGCTTTCTTAAGTCCCTCATTAAAGCTGTTCGTCCATTTTTTATCAGCCACAATTGTATCTTCCTGATAACCTGTTTGTAATTTTTTACTAATCGGTTCTATCATTAAAGAAGGTATGCAAAAGCTGATTTTGCCGGAAGAAAAGCCCATGTCAACTTCAAATTGCATGACAATCACAATTTCAGAAGGTGCCACAAGCTGTACAAACTGGGGATTGCTTTCCATTCCCTGATAGACAACATCAAATGGTACAATTGTTTTCCACGCATCTTCAAAATCAGGTAGTGTGCTCAATACAACCTTTTTTATCAGATTGTTTTCTATAAGCGTAAACTCTCTTCCCTCAATTTTAACCATGTCCCGTCCGGTTCCTCCGAAGATAATATCAACCAGAGTAAACACCACTCGGGAGTCAACAACAAAAAGTGCGGATCCCTTTAATGGATTCATTTTAAAGAGATTAAGACTTGCAGGCACGGGAATTGTTTTTATAAACTCTTCATACTTGGTCACATGAACCGATAAAGTGCTTACAGTGACATCTTTTCTCAACACCGATGACAGAGTTCCCCTGGACTTTCTGGCAAATTTTTCAGCCAGCGTCTCCAACGTCGGTATCCTTCCTTTTTCAAGTTTCTCCTGACCGGTTAAATCGTATGCCTGTATCGCTGATGGATCATGCTCTTCCGGCTGTTCCGTCTCAATCTCTCCTTCTGATACTCCCTTTAAAAGGGCATCCACTTCTTCCTGTGATAGTATCTCGGACATCCAAGTTGTCTCCCCAATATTTGGTCGAATCGTCGACCCGTTTTCTATTTGACCGGTTCCCTATTGTATAAGAAATTCAGTAAAGTAAACCCTTCTGACCTGACCTTTAGTAAGATAGTTGTTCAGACGCATGGCAATCTCATCTCTGAGGCGCTGTTTTCCCTCAAAACCTGCTATTTCCTTATATTTTTTTGATGAAAGAAGGTCTAAAATACTGTCTGTGATTTTGGGCTTTAAAAGGTCCATCTCAGATATACAATCCTGACTTGATACTTCAATCTGAATCACAATCTTCAAGTATCTTTCGCCGTTAGCATCCATTAAATTTACAACAAGACTGTCCATGGCCCAGAGGCCCGGTTCCTGAACAATCTGTTCGCTGTCTGCTTTTTTTGAACCGGAAAAGTTAGTCTTATAATAGGTCCATCCGGCAAAACCTGCGCCCCCTAGAACCACTACACAAAAAAACATTATAATCAATTTCAGGATTGATTTTTTACCTTTTTTGGGTTTTTTTTCTTCGAGTTCTTCTTCATTTTCTTCTTCAGCCATTCCCATTTCCTCCTAACCTTTTTTTGTATCTGTTGCCGTTCACAGCGGACAGTTACATATGTGCCTTAGTAGCTTGACTGTTAGTGTTTCTTTAATGCTAAAATAACTTCCACCCTTCTGTTGATACTCCTGTTGTAATCGTTTACATTTTGGCAAAGTGGCCTTGAGCCTGCATAACCTGCCGCCGAGAGTCTTTCCGGGAGAATACCGCCTTCGGAAATAAAATATTTGACAACATTCACGGCCCTGGCTGTTGACAATTCCCAATTCGACGGAAATTCGGAAGTATTTATCGGAACATTATCCGTATGTCCCTCTACTCTTATCCGGGTGTCGGTTTTTTGAAAAATAGAACTGAGCAACTTAAGGGCAGGCCGATTTTTTTCTTCAATTTCGGCCATACTCGTCTTGAATAACAGATTTTCCCTCAGGGTAACGGAAACCCCTTCGTTTATTATTTTTACATTCATTATATCTTTAGAGCCGGCAGAAGTTTCATCTCCGCTCACTCCTGCGATTGTTTCCGCCGCTTTGTTTATACGCTCGGCCAATTCTTTTTTTTTGTTTTCAACCGTCATGGTTTTATTTGTCATAGGACGAACAAAGGGAGTAAAAATCGTTATCCCCTCTTTTTTTGGTATTGGTGTATCAAATACAGCTCTCATCGAATAAGATATCTCTTTTATCTTAGATGCATCGGTTGCTGAAAGAGAAAGTACCAAAACCAGGAATGTAAGAAGTAATGTCACCATATCATTGAAGGTTGTGAGCCATTTTCCTTTTCCTTCATCTTCTGAATCTTCATGCTTGTTATTCATTCAGTATCCCGGAATCAACTTTATAGTTCAAAATAAAAGTCAACCCTCCTGTTTTTCTGTCTGCCTTCAGCAATGTTATTTGATGCTATCGGATGATACCGGCTGAATCCGACTGCGGCCAGCTTCTCCGCTGGAATGTCTCCCTTTTCAAGGATATACCGCAGAATATTGACCGCCCGGGTTGTCGAGAGTTCCCAATTCGACGGAAATTCGGGAGTGTTTATCGGAACGCTATCAGTATGCCCTTCCACCCTTATGGAAAAAGGATTGTTTCGCGTTATCTTTATCATTGCATCAAGATAAGAACAGGCATCTTTATTTATTTCAGCCTTTCCTGATGAAAACAATACACTGCTTCCAAAAGTAACTTTAAATCCTTGCCGGTTTTTTTCGATGTTGACCGAGTTATCCAGGCCTGCCTGTGTTAAGTATGTCCTTAAAGATTTCATGATCTGTGTCACAACTTCGCCAGGAGCTTGCAAAATATCCGGCGAGAGATTCAGTGTATCACTGCCTGGTGTAAGGCTTTTCGAGATAAACCCCGCTTCTTTTCGAAAGTTTTTTACTTTATCTGTTTGGACACTTGAATACGACACAAGCATGGCAAAAAAAGCCACTAAAATCAGAACAAGAGAACAATATATCACTTCCCAGGATGCAACTCCGGATTCTTGTTTTTTTTTGTTCTTTCCTGATTCATTTTTCATATCAGAAAGCAGAAGATCCTTTCATTTCTAAAATACGGTTTTTCTTTTTTGGGGCGATATAAACGAATGGAGCTTGTCTTCCAGAACCCTTGGATTATCTCCTGACTGGATAGAGAGGATGCCGCTTATCATCAGCTGCTTTTGCATAAGCTCACTGTTGCTTCGTGTTTTCAGTTTGCCGGCGGCCGGCAGGAAAACCAGATTTGCCAGGATTACACCATAAAAGGTAGTTACAAGGGCAACAGCCATGGCCGGCCCTATGGATGACGGATCATCCATTTGAACCAGCATCTTGATCAATCCTATCAGGGTTCCCACCATTCCCATGGCCGGTGCAAAATTCCCCATGGTTGTAAATATCTCCGCTCCCAGCCTGTGCCTCTCGGAAATGAATTCAAGTTCTGTATTAAGAATTCTGGAAAGAATAGCAGGCTCAACACCATCTATCATCAATGTCAACCCTTTGGCAAAGAAGGGATCTTTAATATCTTCCATTTTGTCCTCCAGGGCAAGTATTCCGTCACGCCTGGCAATCTTTGATAGATCCAACAGCTTCTCTATCATTTTTTCCGTTTTCAGATTCTTCCGGAAAAACACATTCCTTGCCACCTTTACTACCCCAAGCAAATCCGATATGGGATAGTTGATAAGTATGGCACCAATAGTCCCGCCCACAACAATCATTGCAGAGGGAGCGTTAAAAAACCACGATGCTCCGCCTCCGATAGATACAGCTCCGCCCACAAGACCGAAACCGATTATAATTCCTAAAATAGTTGATATATCCATTATGGAGTTTTGAAAAAGCAAGGATTGTGCCAGAGGATTATTGATTGAAAAGATAGAGCAAAACAATTCCATCAATCAACAATCCAAAGGCGTAATAGATAGTCCAAAGGCGCAATAGATAGATCTTCGGACCCCCAGGGCCTCTGATCCCTGAGCAGAAAGGTTTTTTGACGAATTGTCAGAAATTTGACATGCAACTGCTCAGGTCGTCAGGTTCATAGTTTTCTACCCATGAACCTGACAACCCAAGCACTATTTATCTCTTGATGTTCATCAGCTCGGCCATCATCTGGTCGGTTACAGTAACAATTTTTGCACTGGCCTGATA